>JANODZ010000512.1:0-3255 GCA_031412935.1 Anaerolineales bacterium | reverse complement strand
ATAAACCATGAAAAAATTTTTTGCACTATCGAGAACCACCCACGGGGTTTTGGATCTGGCTACTCCCGCCTTTTGCGCTTTGCTTTGGCTGGGCAGATTTCCGCATTGGACAGTGATCCTGCTTTCATTATTTACAGCCTTTGCAGGGTACACGGCCATCTACGCGCTAAACGACCTGGTCGGCATGACAGTGGACAAGGAGAAGTTTGCCGGTGCTGGCATTAATGCCGGCTATTCAGTGGAAGCCTCTGAAATGCGCTATCCATTGGCGCAAAATATATTAAGTTATAAAAGCGGCCTGCTTTGGATGGGATTCTGGTTTGTATTGGCGCTCATCGGTTCGTATTTACTTAATCCCGTGATTGTTATTATTCTTGTTGCCGCCTCAATTTTGGAAGCCATTTATTGTCTTTTGCTTAAGGTCACTTACATGAGAACCTTTGTCAGCGGCCTGGTCAAAGTAAGCGGACCGATCGCGGCAATTTTTGTCGTGGACAAGAATCCTTCACCTTATTTTTTACTGCTGGTGTTTGGCTGGTTGTTCTTTTGGGAAATCGGCGGACAAAATATCCCTGCGGACTGGAATGATACGGTTGAAGACCAGCGTGTCAACGCGAAAACAATTCCCATTCGATTTGGTGTTGAAAAAGCGGGATTAATCGTTTTGGCAACTTTATCGCTTACTGTGATCACGAGCAGTTTTTTACCTAGGATTTCCCCCCTCACGCTTGGCCTGCCCTATATTTTGGCTACGCTAATCGTTGGATATGTATTTCTACTGCAGCCAGGCTTTCAACTCTACAAATTTAAAGAAGGACGCTACGCGGGCAAATTATTTGATAAAGCCAGTCTGTATCCCATGGCGCAGCTTGTGTTATTAACTTTTTTTTTGATGGTCAATAAGGTGCTTTGAAATTATTTCAAAGATATACGCTGACATTTTTTTCAGCAAGGACACTCAGTCTGTCCTTGACCTGATGTGTATGCGCCTCAGAGTTGATGCCATAAAATAAAGATAGACTATGTCTTAAGAGAAAAATCTTCGAATATCCGTGTACTCTATGGAGAAATAAAACCGCAATCCTTATTCCCAACAAAGTCTAGGTCGCTCAGGATTCAATTTGCATCGCACACAGTAAATGGCAATTCAAAAGATCATAATAAACAACGAGGTATCATGAAAAAATTTCTACCTTTGTCAAAAAACGAACTGGGGTACCCAATTCTTGTACTTACCCTATTGTTGGGAATATGGGTTCGGCTTTCGGCTCCTTATCTAGCAGGGTTTCCAATCAATGACGGCGGATTATTTCAAGTGATGATAATAACTTTGCAAAAGCATGCTTTCATTCTGCCGAAATTTATTGAATTCAGCGGTTCAACCCTTCCATTTACTTATCCACCTTTAGGATTTTACACAGGCGCATTCCTCAGTCAACAATTCCGAATCGACCCCATCCAAATTCTTCAATGGCTGCCTGCTATAGTTCTTATCTTTACCATTCCCGCCTTTTTTTGGCTTGCAAGTCCAATACTCGAATCACCTTTTACCGCCGGGTTGGCAACTTTTATTTATGCTTTTACACCCATCGCAACCCAATGGGCAATAATGGGCGGCGGTCTAACACGCAGCTTTGGATTATTATTTTTGATCCTTACGATTGGAAGCACATATCGTCTCTATAACGAATCAAGCAAAAAGCATATTTTCTCCACGATTATTTTTGGTTCACTCACCATTTTAAGTCATCCAGATGCAAGCCTGAATACTGCCGCTTTCTGTTTAATCTTGTGGGTTTTTTACGGCCGTTCTCAGGCAGGATTCTTCAAATCGATTGCAGTATTAATGGGGATATTAACCCTAACGGCGATCTGGTGGATTCCCATCCTGCTCCGCTTCGGACCAGCCCCCTACCTGATAGCCGCACAATCGAATCCTCATCTGTTAATAGGAGTAATCTTTCCTTTTCTTTTTTTATCCACCGCGGAACCGCAAATAACTTTCATTGCTGTTCTGGGGCTGATCGGGTTTGCGTATTCGCTTTCACAAAAAAAATATTTGCTGCCCCTCCTTTTTTTAATGCCCTATCTCGTTCACCTGCGCAGCGCGTCAGTCTTTGCAGTAATTAGTCTGGCAATGCTGGCTGCACTCACATTTGAAAATATTGTTCTTCCATTATTTTTAAAAGCGCCCTTGCAAAACAATTTTATTTATTCCGTCTCACTTATTTTCCTGACAATTTACCTGCCGGGAAATGCAATGTTATCCAACTATCGACTCGTAGGCACTACGGTTTCAATTGCCAATCGCCAGGCCTTCGAGTGGGTCAAATTAAATACATCCAAAGATAGCCGTTTCCTTATTTTGACCGGTGAAACCAATGGATATTGCGACGGAATATCCGAGTGGTTCCCGGCATTATCCAATCGGATCAACCCTGTTGTCGTGCAAGGTAATGAGTGGCTGCCCGGCAAACTATACAGCACCCAAGAGACTTATACAAAATTACAATCCTGCCTTTCAGAAAATAATGCAATTGAATGCATTGAGTCAGTAACAAAAGAGAAAGCAATTGAGTACAATTATTTATATATATCCAGACAAGCCGCAATAAAAGAATCGTGCTGGGTAATTTCGACCGCCACAAAGGGAGATGGCCTGATTAAAACTCTGGAAATTAACACAAAATATTCCATTGCCTATAAATCTGACCAGGTCGCCATATTTATGCTTAAATCGGAGTTGCCATAAAGATGGGAGATTTACTGGATTCATTCTGCTATTCATCCTTGTTATGATTGGGATAAGTTTGCTGGCAGATCCAATCAAGTTCGAGGATGAAAAACGGGATTATATTGTTAGATTGAGCGGGCAGAGCACAGATTCACCCAACCGCTCAATGGCAATCCCATTTGCATATCAATATTTAATGAAGTTTATATCAGGAAAATACCAAATCAATAAACAACAGACCCAAAGATTATTCTGTCCATTGAGAATTTATCCTGCCTCATACACCGCCCGACAATGAAATGGTCGAGCTATACCTACAAAGACGCCTGCTATAAAAAGTGCATCTCAAAAGCCGCTTGCCCCAAACATGACACCTGCCTTCTCCCCTCGCCCTTCCCAACAAAACATCCTCCGCTACACGGGCGGGCGGCTGGGTATTGCCGCTGTGCCTGGTGCGGGCAAGACGCAGATTCTATCTGCGCTCGCGGCGCAGATCATTCACGATCACCAGTTGCAGGATG
>JANODZ010000511.1:0-4287 GCA_031412935.1 Anaerolineales bacterium | reverse complement strand
AAAGACGGCAAAGGAATGCTGATCCCCATCTCGCGCGGCATCTCGCGCGCAGAAAGCCCCGCCAAAGCCGCCGCGGAGCTGCGAGATTCAATGCTGGAAATTCGATCTTCGATCACTGGAAATCAAAAAGAAACATAAATCCATGACAGACGAATCACGAATATCTACTGTCGATATATCCGCCCTCGCTGATGAACTTCTTTCTGCGGGCTGTATCAAATTCGGTGACTTTACTCTTAAATCAGGTCTCAAATCCCCGATCTACATTGACCTGCGCCGTATCATTTCGTATCCAAAATTACTGGCACAGGTCGGTGAAGCGTTTCTGCCGATACTTGAAAAACTAAAGTTTGACCGGCTGGCGGGCCTGCCGTACGCCGCCATTCCCATTGCAACCGCAGTTTCATTGCAAGGAAATTACCCAATGATCTACCCGCGCAAGGAAGTCAAAACCTATGGCACAAAAGCCGAGATCGAAGGGGAATTCAAGGCCGGCGAAACAGCGCTCGTGATTGACGACCTCGCCACCACCGGCGGAAGTAAATTTGAAGCCATTGAGAAATTAACCGCTGCGGGGCTGGTTGTAAAAGATATCGTGGTTTTGGTGGACCGCCAATCCGGTGCGAAAGAATCCCTCGAACAGGCCGGTTACTCCATGCACGCAGTATTAACCATTACACAACTGCTGGATTATTGGGAAAAGACGAATAAGGTTGAGAAGGGCAAGATTGCAGCAACAAGAGAATTTTTATATCGTTCAAACGTTTAAACGTTCAGACGTTGGGAAGAAGAAATTTATATGCCCAAGAAACACACTTTCACAGCCATTATCCAAAACGCAGGCGGAGGCGGCGCCTTTGTTGACGTGCCATTTGATGTGGAAAAAGCATTTGGCTCGAAGAAACCCAAGGTCAAAGCCATGATCGAGGGAGTCCCCTATCGCGGCACATTGGTGCGGATGGGGAGCGAATGTCACATGCTGATCATTCTCAAGGGAATCCGCGAAAAAATTGGCAGGACTTTCGGCGATGAAATCAAAATTACAGTGGAAGCGGATGCAGAGCCGCGCGTGATTAAAGCGCCAAAAGATTTATTGAAAGAGTTGAAGAAAGATAAATTAGTAAAGGCTTTATTTGACAAACTTGCCTACACTCATCAAAAAGAATATGTGAAATGGATCGAAGAAGCAAAGAAAGATGAAACACGTCAGGCGCATATTATAAAAACGATCGAGATGTTGAAGCGCAGCCAAAAGGAACATGCAACCCTGTAAACGTTAAACCTGCAACCTGATGTATAACTCCATTCGCCCGCTTCTTTTCCGCCTCGAATCTGAACGGACACATGCTCTCACGCTGAATGCATTACGTTTGACGGGGAAAATCGCGCCGTTGCGCTGGTTTGTCGCGCAGCAATTTAAAGCCCCGTCCAAAGCGGTTGAAGCCTTTGGATTAACTTTTAAAAATCCCATCGGACTCGCCGCCGGCTATGACAAAAACGGCATTGCCATTCGTGGACTCTCCGCCTTGGGGTTCGGCCATGTGGAAATTGGAACGGTCACGCCCAAGCCCCAGCCTGGGAATCCGTCCCCGCGCGTTTTTCGCCTGTTGGAAGATGAAGCCCTGATCAACCGCCTGGGCTTTCCAAGTAAAGGCTCGGAGTTTGTGCAGCGCATGTTGAATCCATCCTTAAATGCAGGCATGTTTGAGCGCGTTTACGGGATTGAGCCGCGCAATCAAAAACGAAATATTAAATCAATTCAGACAGGCGGCGCAATTCTGGGGATCAATCTCGGCAAAAACAAAGATACGCCCAATGAAGAAGCAGTATTTGATTACGTGTCGCTGGTGGATAGCTTTGCCCAGTATGCCGATTACCTGACCATCAATATCAGTTCTCCCAACACGGTCGGGTTGCGCGAATTGCAAGGCCGCGCCGCATTGGAAAAATTACTTTCCCATTTGCATCAACAGCGGCTTGTGTCACAGGAGCTGCATAAAAAACAATTGCCGATTCTTGTTAAACTTGCACCGGATCTATCAGACTCAGAATTAGACGATGCGATTGATGCCATCCTGCGCACAAAAATGGATGGCATCATCGTTACGAATGCCACTCTTGCGCGCGATGGGTTGAGATCAGCCCTAAAGGGAGAATCAGGCGGGTTAAGCGGGAGTCCGCTCAAGGTTAAGAGCGAAGCGGTTCTTTATCAAACAGTAAAGCGTGTGAACGGCGCAGTCCCGATCGTGAGCGTGGGCGGCATTATGAGTGCGGATGATGCAAAAAAAAGATTGGAGCTGGGCGCGGCGCTGATTCAAATTTATACAGGCTTGATCTATCGCGGACCTGGACTGGTGAAAGAGATCTTGAAATCATTGTAGGTCATTGTAGGTCGAATTGTCAATTCGACCTACAAACTTACAATAAAATTCCAATAATATTCTGAAACGATTCTCTGTCATTGTTGTGGTATAGTCCCGCATTAGGTAACCCTATGGAAGATAAAATAACGATCATCGAAGGTCCCCCGCCGATTTTTGAACACGTCAATGACGGCTGGGCATTGGGCTTGAACGAAAGCCCGAATATTTCTATCCCTGCGCTTACACGCCTGCGAACTTTCAACGGGCCTGCGCTTGTCGAACGCTGTTATGCCGCGTGGCACAATAAATCATCCATCTATTTGCATTTCCGCAATGAAACGGGTCTTGAAGAGACCGCCCCCATTCTCGCCGCCCGTAATGTTGAAACTTCCGATGGGCATGTTCTGCTGCTCTGGGTTTATCTGGACGGCGAAGGCATCGAATACGAAATGGATGCAGGCGATGACGATCAAATGGATGATTTCACCGACCCATAGATTTGAAGGAGACAGTCACCTTGAAAGTGACTGTCTCTTTTTTTTGGATAAATAACAACGCTTCTTTCATCCATTTTATCTGGTTCTCTTTTCCATACGCTGAATCGCCCCGCGAACTGCAGCATTCTCTCGCCGAAGCAGGAAAGGATACATAGATACTTTATATTGCGGATTTTTGTCATATTGACTTCATTCTATTTATCGTGTAAAGTTTATGGGTAAGTTGTGATTTAATGGATTAAATGCCATGGTTCAATGCAGTGACATAACTCGTGTTTAATGCGGGTACTCCGTCCGGGGTACCCGCTTATATTTTCTCAAAACTCTTTTTAAGGAGAACGACATGCCAGCACAAATTAATGCTTTTGAAATGGCGCAAAAACAATTTGACGGCGTAGCCAGACAATTGAAGCTCGACCCCGGTGTAGCAGAGGTATTACGCTGGCCGATGCGCGAATTTTCCTTCCGCATTCCGGTGCGTTTGGATAATGGCTCGCTCAAGGTCTTTCAAGGTTTTCGTGTGCAGCATAATGATGCGCGCGGCCCCAACAAAGGCGGCATTCGTTTTGCCTCAAATGAAACCATGGATACAGTTCGCGCGCTCGCCACATGGATGACCTGGAAATGCGCCGTGGCTGATATCCCTCTCGGCGGCGGCAAAGGCGGGATCATTGTCGATCCCTCCACACTATCGGTTAATGAAAAAGAAGAAATGTGCCGCGGCTGGGTGCGCGCCATGTGGAAGAACATCGGTCCGCGCAACGATGTGCCCGCGCCGGATATCGGCACCACACCTCAAATGATGGGCTGGATGATGGATGAATATTCACGTCTTGTCGGCCAATATACTCCGGGCGTATTCACCGGCAAGCCGCTTGGTGGCGGCGGTTCTTTGGGGCGCACCGAAGCCACTGGTTACGGTGTGATCTATACCGTGCGCGAAGCCATGAAGCACCTCAATATAGACCCAAAGAATTCAGTCGCCGCATTGCAGGGCTTTGGTAATGTTTCACAATATGCCGCGATCGGTTTTGTGGAAATGCTCGGCGGTACAGTTGCCTGTGTCTCCTGCTATGACCGCCATGAAAAGAAGGCTTTCACCTACAGTAAGAAAGGCGGCATTGACCCACGCTTCCTGCTTTCAATCGTGGATGAGTACGGCACGATTGATAAGGCAAAGGCGCAGGATGCAGGATACATAATTGAAGATGGCGATGCCTGGATCGAGAAGGATGCCAATGTATTGATCCCTGCCGCGCTTGAAGGTCAGATTACCGTGGATACAGTGAAGAATATTTCCAAGAATATCAAGATCGTAGCTGAAGGTGCAAACGGCCCGTGCACGCCCGATGCAGATGAAGTGTTCAAGAAGAATAATATTTTTGTGATTCCCGATTTTCTGTGCAATGCAGGCGGCGTGACCACTT
>JANODZ010000510.1:0-6153 GCA_031412935.1 Anaerolineales bacterium | reverse complement strand
ATTGTCGACGCGCCTGAATTATTAACCATGAAAGACAAAGGCGAAAATCTTGTTTTGAAAGCGCGCAGCAAGGATGCAAAAAATTCGATGGCAGTCGGTATTGATCTGGTAAAAAAAGGTGAAGCGGATGCGTTCGTAAGCGCAGGCAATACAGGCGCAGGCATGGTGAGCGCACTATTCAGGTTAGGACGTATTCACGGCGTAGACCGTCCCGCATTGGCGCCGATCTTCCCCACCGCAACCGGCACATGTGTTGTGCTGGATATTGGAGCCAACCCCGATTGCAAACCTGAGAACCTTTTGCAATTTGGAATTTTAGGAAGTATTTATGCCGAGAAAGTACGGGGGGTTGACAATCCAAAAATAGGGTTAATCTCGAACGGCGAAGAAGAAGGGAAAGGCAACGAATTGATCCGAGCTGCCACTCCATTATTCAAGGCATCGAAATTAAATTTTTATGGAAACATTGAAGGAAAAGAATTAATTGGCGGTAAGGTGGACGTGGCGGTAACCGATGGCTTCACGGGCAATGTGATGTTAAAATCATCCGAAGCCGTTGCCAAGTTAATCACAGACCGCATCCGTGAAATTATCAAAAATGGAAACCTATTAACAAAAATTGGCGGTTTACTAGTAAAGCCTGCCCTTGGCGAGATCAAGAAATTACTCGACCCAAGTGAGCAGGGAGCCGCACCCATGCTTGGAATCAATGGCCTTGTATTTATCGGTCATGGCCGCTCAGACGCATTTGCCATTAAAAACGCGGTGCGCGTGGCAAAACATGCAGTGGATGTAAAAGTGCTGGATGCGATGAAATCTGCAATAGAAGAGAGCTTAAAGAAATAATATGAGAATCTTCAAAAATGAAAAACTAATTGAACGGAACGGAAAGATCGGGCAATATACAAGCCTCGCGGCTCTGGTTGTGCTGGGCGGCGGCATGTATATTTCATTCACAAAGCCGGAACTTTTCACATATTCCATAATCTGCCTGGTCGTCGGATTCATCATGACCCAGATCGGAATGTACATGGGCAATCGCTGGGGGCGATCTCCACGACCCGACGAAAAATTTGACGCGGGTCTGAAGGGTCTCCATAGCGACTTCAACATGTATCATTATTCATCTCCTGTTTCACACTTATTAATCGGTCCATCCGGCGTTTGGGCGCTTTTGCCTTATCATCAACGCGGGAAAGTCACCTTCTATAAAAATCGCTGGAAGATGAGCGGCGGCGGATTCCTGCAAGGCTACATGCGTATCTTCGGACAGGAAAGTATCGGCCGCCCGGAAATCGATGCGGAAAACGAAGTTCGAACATTAAATAAATTCTTTGCAAAAAAACTGGATGGGTCTGCCATCCCGGAGATTAAACCAATATTGGTCTTCACCAACAATGAAGTTGAAGTAGACGCCGGCGAGTCGCCCATCCCTGCGATGAAGCTGAAACAGCTCAAGGAATTTATGCGGCAGGGCGGAAAGAATCGAGCGCTTTCATCGAGTCAGATCGAACAGATCACAAATCTATTTAATAGTTAATTAATTCCCGTCAGTGCAAAAATGATCTTTCCTTGCACTGACGGGAAAATTATCTTAAAATATTTATGGTACACTTGTTCTATCTATGAATTCACCAGCAATCACACTTATTATTAATAAAACACCTGAAGTTCATCTTATGAGCTTAGGCGTGACGAGATACTCTGAAATATGACATCCATCGTCTCAATTGATATCGAATCCACCGGTCTCGATGAAAATCGCGAGGCCATAATTGAAATTGCCGCTGTTAAATTCAATGGCCGCCGCATCGAAAACGAATTTTCAACCCTCATTAATCCGGGCAAGCACATCCCCGATTTCATCACTGGATTAACAGGCATTGACGATAAAATGGTGCGCGAAGCCCCGCGTCTGCGCGACATCACGCAGGAACTAACCGCCTTCGTGGGCGACTCTCCTATTCTTGGTCACAATGTAAAATTTGATATTGGTTTCCTGCGTAAAGCCGGGCTTTTTCAGTTTCAGCAAACCATCGATACCTATGAACTTGCTTCGGTATTAATGCCTGCCGCCAGCCGATATAATTTAGGATCGCTGGGTCTGCAACTTAACATCCCCCTGCCTGCCACGCACCGCGCTCTGGACGACGCGCGTGTCACACAGGCCTGTTATGTTCGCCTGCTGGATATGGCGCGCGAACTGCCGCTTGAAACCTTGCAAGAGATCGTTGAGCTGGGCAATTTTGTAGATTGGGACGCAGGCTGGGTTTTTGAACAAGCGCTTCAGTTATCAGCCAAAGATGGGATTCAACCCAAAAAGATTAAAGGAGCATCCCGCGCCGCGCCTAAACCGCTGCCGGTT
Source organism: Anaerolineales bacterium (assembly GCA_031412935.1). Lineage (GTDB taxonomy): Bacteria > Chloroflexota > Anaerolineae > Anaerolineales > Villigracilaceae > Villigracilis. The sequence goes on along the minus strand of JANODZ010000510.1, from coordinate 3,788 downwards.
TCAGCGAAAAAAGATTCCCAATCCATTGAAAAGAACGAAGAACCAAGTCCGCTTGACGCCGAAGAAGCCGCATCGGTTTTGGAATATGGCGGCCCATTCTCGCAATATTTTGAATCGTACGAGCACCGACCCGAGCAAGTGGATATGCTCAAGGCGGTGGCCAAAGCCCTTTCAAACGGCAACCATTTATTAGTCGAGGCTGGAACCGGGGTTGGCAAGTCATTTGCTTATCTCGTACCGGCCGCGATGTTCGCTGTCCAAAACAACACCCGCGTGGTCGTCTCCACCAACACCATCAACCTGCAAGACCAACTCATCAAAAAAGATATTCCTGATCTGCAAGCCGCCCTTAAACTTGACGTGCGCGCCTCAGTCTTGAAAGGCCGTGGAAACTATCTTTGCCCGCGAAAACTAGAATATATGCGTTCGCATGGTCCGACAAGCGCAAATGAAATGCGTGTACTTGCCAAGATCATTGTCTGGAGACTCGAAAACAACAGCGGAGACCGAAACGAGCTCAACCTGACAGGTCCGATCGAACGTGAAATATGGGCGCGCCTTTCCGCCGAAGACGATAAATGCACAACCGAAACCTGCCTGGGAAGAATGAGCGGCACTTGCGCCTTTCATCGGGCCAGGCAAGCCGCACAATCCTCCCATTTGTTGATCGTCAATCACGCGCTCCTGCTTTCGGATGTTTCCACTGGCAGCAAAGTACTGCCGGAATATGATTATGTGATCGTTGACGAAGCGCACCACATGGAGTCTGCAGTTACCTCCGCACTTTCTTTCCGCATGACTCAGAACGATCTGGATCGAATGCTAAAAGAACTGGGCGGATCAACGGCTGGGTTACTCGGTAGAATGCTGACCGAAACGCACCAACTGCTTCGACCCTCAGACCTTGGGTTACTGCAACAAAAAACCAAACATGCCACAGATCAGGCTTTTCGCCTTGAGCAACAAGCCAAACAGTTTTTTATTGTGCTCAGTGATTTCATCGCCATCCAACGCGAAGGACAAGCTGTAAACAATTACTCATGGCAGTTGAGAGTTGTCCCTGCCACGCGCACGCTTCCCGGCTGGGACGATGTCGAACTCATGTGGAGTCAAACCAGCGAAACCATGGCGTTGCTATTGAAATCATTGGATGAAATTTACAAAGCGTTGGGAGATATTTACGCCGATGGACACGAGAGCGTTGAAGATGTAATGGGAACCCTGAGCAGCCTGATACGCCGAATGACCGAAGTTGAAGCCGCATCCTCAGGTATGCTGCATAAACCCTCGAATGAGTTTATCTATTGGATCGAAGTGAATCCACATGGGGAGAGATTATCACTTAATGCTGCTCCGCTGCGAGTGGGGCCTCTCGTCCAGAAGCATTTGTGGCACGAAAAAACCTGTGTGGTTATGGCATCCGCCACACTTACAACCCATGGTGAATTCCGATATCTCCGTAACACACTTTCCGCTGAGGAGGTCGATACCTTATTTCTCGGCTCTCCATTTGATTACGAATCGAGCACCCTACTTTATGTGGCGAACGATATGCCAGAACCAAATGCCCAAGGCTATCAACAGGCGCTCGACCGCACAATAATTTCCACTGCCACAGCCACCGGCGGCCGAATGCTGGTACTGTTCACATCATATGCCGCGCTCAAGAAAACAGCGCAGGTCATAAGCGGACCATTAGCGCGTGAGGATATTTTTGTCTTCGAACAAGGCGAAGGCGCATCACCCAATGCTTTATTAGAGTCGTTCAAAGCGACCGAACGCGCAGTATTACTCGGCACGCGCTCCTTTTGGGAAGGAGTGGATATACCAGGCGACTCGCTTTCCGTTGTCGTCATCACCAAACTGCCCTTTGGCGTACCCAGCGACCCGATCATCTCGGCGCGTTCTGAATTATATGAAGACTCGTTCAATGATTATTACCTGCCCGAATCTGTTTTAAAATTTCGCCAGGGATTCGGCCGGCTGATCCGGAGCGCCTCTGACCGCGGAATTGTTGCGATCCTCGACCGGCGGGTATTGACCAAGCAATACGGGAAATTTTTTCTGGAATCGCTTCCCCAATGCACGGCGCGTCAAGGCGCGGCAAGCGGGCTGGCAAAGATGGCCGGCGACTGGCTTGGGATGTAAATTAAACAACGCCAAAATGAATATCCGTAATTATCTAAATCGTGTAAATTATTCCAAACCTATCCGCGCCGATCTTGAAACCCTGTTTGGTCTTCAAGTTGCCCATTTGCAAAACATACCATTTGAGAATCTTGATATACGATTGGGAAGAAAAATAGACCTGAACGAATTCGCTCTATGGGACAAAATGATAATCCACAAACGCGGTGGTTTTTGTTATGAGTTGAATGGCTTATTCGCATGGTTATTAAAACAAATCGGTTTTCAAGTCGCATATCTTAATGCGCGCGATTACCATGAAGAAGATCAGACATTTGGCATAGATTTTGATCACCTGACACTCATGGTGAATGTACCAAACGAATCAACGCGCTGGCTGGTGGATGTTGGCTGGGGAGATACTTTTACACATCCGTTGAACATTGACGATCCACATGAGCAAGTGCAGGGATTGCGCGGATATTGGGTGGAACCATTCAGAAACGGATACCAGATCTGGCAGCGTAACTATGACGGCTCGCGTGAACGGCATTATTTCTTCGACCTATTGCCCCATCGCTTTCCCGATGAATACTTGGAGGCTTGTACATATCATCAATCGTCGCCAAAATCCATTTTTACACAGAATAAGATCATATCTCGGCTCACCGAGGATGGCCGCATTTCATTGGACAATGATAAATTGATCATTACTTCAAATGGAAAGCGTGCCGCGCAGGGTGTTACCGAAGATGAGCAAACAACTTTGCTAAAAAAATATTTTGGGGTAAAGCTTTAAATAATATCAGATAGAAATATCCATTTTCAAAAATTCATCTACAATTTGCGGTTCAAAATGAAACCCAGATTGTTCGCTAATATTTTTTCTCACATCCTTAGGCTTAATTCCCTTTCGATAAGGACGATCCGATATCAGCGCATCCCAAACATCAACGATCGCAAAAATCCGCGCAGCGAATGGGATCTCTTCACCGATCAATCCGCGTGGATAACCCGATCCATCCCATTTTTCATGATGACAATACGGGATGTCAAGGGCTGGGAGTAAAAACTTGATCGGATTTAACATCTCATAGGCATAAACTGGATGCTTTTCGATAAGTGTTCGTTCTTCGGGAGTAAGTCCGCCGGGCTTGAGTAAAATACCGTCGGGGATTGCCATTTTGCCAATATCATGCAGGAGAGCACCGCGCGTAATATGCAACAAGGCATTATCACCAACTCCCATGGCTTGCGCAAGACGCCGTGTGAGCGTAGTGACTCTCTGCGTATGACCTTCTGTTTCCTTATCCCGCAGATCAAGCGCCCGCACCCAGCCTTCAAGGGTAGCCTGATAGGCAATCTGTAATTCGGCGTTACTTTCCTGCAAGTCGTCAAATAAACTTGCGTTATCAATTGCAACAGCCGCCTGGTTGGCAAACCCGCTGATCAACTCCAGATCATTTTTACCAAAAATACCCGTGCGAGCACGATTATCGACATAGATCACACCGATCAGGTCATCTTTGATCTTAAGCGGCGCACATAATATCGAAAGCAGGCGATAGGCAGCAATACTGAGCTGGTCACCAAATCGCGGATCTTCCTGCGCGTTTGTGGTTAAGATAGCTTTGCCCGTTTCAGTCACATGCCGCACAATC
>JANODZ010000509.1:0-7634 GCA_031412935.1 Anaerolineales bacterium | reverse complement strand
GAAATCACCAGCCACACTTCCATTTCTCCTTTGCCTTTTACGTTCACAGTGCCGCGCGGCTTACACACAAATTCATCCTTGATTAACTCATAAGTAGGCTGCGTGATTTGAACAGCACCACCCAAACCATGCGACTCCATTCGGCTGGCAATATTTACTGCGTCACCCCACACGTCATAAACGAACTTGCGGCGGCCAATGACGCCTGCGATCATTGAACCTGAGTTGATGCCGATTCGAAAACTCAAGCGATGGTTATTATGGAATGTGTGGGTGGAAATGTAATCGCGCATCTCGAGCGCCATGTGTGCCAGTGCCTGTGCATGATCGGGGCGTCCGCGCGGAACCCCGGAAGCAACCATGTAGCTATCGCCAATGGTTCGAATCTTTTCCACACCATACTTATCCAGGAGCGAGTCAAAAAAAGAGAAGACCTCATTGAGTAGTTCGACCATTTCCACGGGAGGCAGTTGTGCAGAAAGCGGAGTAAACCCAACCATATCTGCAAATAAGACACTGGCTTCATCATAATGATCCGCAATGGTGCGGCTCTCGTTTTTTAGGATGGCGGCAATCTCTTTGGGTAGAATGTTCAATAATAACGACTCAGATTTTTCTTGAAACTCATTTTTCTGGTTGACGAAATAAAAAATCATCATAAAGACGAGTGAGCCAACTGCAATCAGGTTCATCGCGAAGAAGAAAATCACCACTGCTGCTGAAAGATTGTTGGTGAAGCGTACATAAGGCTGTAGAAAACCGCTGAGAGCAACAAGGCTGATAAAAGCCAAGAACCAGCGTGGGGCATGACGGGGTTCATCAAAGAGCATCGCGCCCAAGGGACAGATCAGCGACCACAAAACGACTGCACTGCCATTAACGAATCCACCCAATGCCACCATTAGGAAAAATGGCAGTAACAAAATTAGTGCAAGCTGACTGAAGCGGAAAAACTTATACTGGTGTGACCACCCAAAGTATATGGTACTGAACAACGAGATGATGCTATAGGTGAGTGGAATCGCTCCTGCCAAGGGTTCGCTGAAAAGCATATACATGATGCCCCAGGCAGCTCCGGCGAGAATAAATGGAATGGCACATACCACCAACAGCGATTTTTGCAAGCGAATATCGTCATCGTCGTTTGGGTCAGAACCTATTCGAGCTATCGAGGAAAATACTCTTTGAAACATTTTGGGAATCATGTTTCTTATTCCTTCACACCCTTAGTGAGCTTATGACTATTTTTAATCCTTGCGGCAATAACAATAAACAATTTTTTGCTCTGTGCCAAAAGGTGTTTGATGCTCTTCATGGGTACTGTCTAATAATTCGAAATCTGTACCGAACTCATGGTGCAAGCTTTTTGGGTCGTAACGGGCTACTTGTAATCCACTGCAACTTTTGGGTCCGTCGCTGGCAAAGGTCGCAACAATGACATGCCCGCCGGGTTTGACATATGCTTCTCTATCCTCTCGATTCATCAAAAAGTGGAATACTGCCCGATCATGCCAGATATCGTACTGATGATGAGGTAGGTTTGCCTTTGTAATATCTGCCTCCCGCCAGGTTACTAAATCCGCGCGCTGGGCGAGTCTTTGTTGGGCGATTTCAAGCGCTTCTTTTGAAATATCCAGAACTGTGACTTGTTGATAGCTTTCCTCAAGCAAATGATCGACCAGTGTGGATGCACCGCCGCCCACATCAATGATATGTGCAGTTTTACCTGCGCCCGTATTACGGATGTACTGAAACGCCAGGCGGGGATGGAGTTGATACCAACTGACTTTCTCGGACTCTTTCGTCTGATAAATGTGTTCCCAATGTATTTTATTTTCCATTTTTTATACCTCTGATTTACCTTGGGGCGCGTAGGGCTAGTTTACACCATCGGCGGCGGATTCTTGGAGAGAAGCTCTTAAAATCACCTTTTTCTGCCTTATAATGCACGAAAAATATGGTCTATTGTGTACAACCATGCCCGTGCAGATATTATGATGGCCCACTCAAGCCCTGCACTTGCGCGCCGGTTGTCGTGACCAAATATCAAAAACGCATTTCTGGTCCGCTGCTAGATAGAATCGACATCCACATCGAAGTGCCGAGAGTGGATTATGAAAAGCTAAGCAGGAATAAAGTAAGCGAAACATCTGAATCCATTCGCGCAAGAGTACAAGCCGCAAGGAACATCCAACAATTACGATTTACCAATTACCAATCAGATATCATTTGCAATGCCGATATGCACATCGGGGAGATCCGCCAGTTTTGTCAGCTGCAAGATCAGGGTCAGAGCTTGATGCGCTCGGCCACATCGTGCTGTGCATGAGTCAGCCGCAGTTATCCGCGCGGGCTTATGCACAGCACGATGTCATCGCATCCTGAAATTATCGCGCACAATAGCAGATTTGGCGGGGAGCGATGAGATCCAATCCACACATCTGGCGGAAGCGCTGCAATATCGCCCGAAGATCATGATTGGGTGACAAGACCAGACATGTAGTCTAAATTATCACGTTTTTGATGAAGGATGATCTGGGGGATTACTAGTGTAAAGATATAAATTCAGGCCGCAAAACTTTATACCCACCAAATAGAGAACAAAAGGCCAAAAACGAATGAACACCTCTATGTATAGTTGAGGCGTTCATTTCGGCAGAAACCAGGATGATTTTCGAAAGTGGCTAAGCAAAATTATGCTTAAAACGGGAAATTCATTTCCAAAAAAGTCGTCTTTCTTGCATAAAGGTTGACGCAATTGGGGTTGGAAGTTTACAATATGAAATCTCAGACAATTCAGGTCAACAACACCAAATTTAGTATCCATTATTTGGAGAGGTTTCCCGCCTCACCAGCAAGCCTTTGAAAATAAATAACGCTTAACTCAACAACTTGCTTGAAGCGGATAAGGTGACTTGCTTCAGCAACAACTTTGGTGTCACCACAACATCAACAAAGGAGAGTGTCAAATGTCAAAGCAAGGAAGAACTGGTCGTTCCGCGATGTCCCCTTTGGGGCGTCAAATGCAGCAGATGGCAAGGGTGAATGAGTTTGCTGAAAAAACAGGCATGCCGTTGGATGAGGCGGCAGATAAACTCAACGACTTGAAACAGGAGGCCCGTAATCAGTCTGGTCCCCGCATCAGTCGCCGTGATTTTCTAAAACTATCCGGTATGGCCGCATTGAGTCTGGCATTTAGCACAAGAGCCAGATTCGCATCCACCCTAAGCGGCAATCCTGATGTGGCTGTTGTAGGCGGTGGCTTGGCAGGTTTGCGAGCAGCGCACTACTTGATGGGCAGTACGCTCGACGTCCGAGTTTACGAGGGCAATGACCGCCTGGGTGGTCGCTGTTATACAAACCGCGGTTTCTTTGCAGACAATATGCACGCTGAGATGGGCGGCCAGTTAATTAATATCGATCAAGAGGGTATCCAAAAATTGTGTAAAAGCTTGCGCATACCATTAGAAGACCTCAGCTTAGACTCCAAAAAAGAGGTAACCTATTTCATTAATGGCCGTCATGTAGCCGCATCTAATTTGCAGACTCAATGGGTGAAAAATAATTATTACAAAAAATTTCAGGCTGCCCTCAAAGCTGCACCCTGGGCGCCCTATTACTACAAACACAAAAGAGAACATGCCCGCCTGGATAATCTCAGCGTAAATCAATGGCTCAATGAAGTAGGCATTGGTGCAAATTCAGACTTTGGTCAGGTGATGCAATCGACTCACCTGGCTGAATATGGCTTGAATGGAGATGAAGGTTCCGCTTTGAATTTGATTTATATTCTGGCATGGAACGGCAAGAGCCTGGAACCAATAGAAGGTTCTGAAGTAGCTTATCAAATAGAGGGCGGCAATGACAGATTAGTCCACGCTATGGCCGATGAGATCGGTGCGTCACGTATCGCGATGGGCAAAGAGCTAATTGCCATCTCTGGCGAAGCATCAGGTCCCTACACCTTGAGTTTTGCAGATGGTTCAGAAATAACTGCTCCCAAAGTCATTCTGACAATCCCCCACACGACCCTTCGTGACGTGGATATTGATTCGCGCATTTGGAATCAATTCAGCCAAGCCAAGCAGGATTTGGTTCAAAACCTCGGCATGGCAACCAGCAATAAATTTATAATTCAATTCAACAAGAAATTTTACTTGGACCAATTCACTTCGCCGAATGGCATAAAAATCAAACCAACTGGCGATCTATACACCAACATTGGCAATGGCTTAGTAAATTGCGCATGGGATGAGACAATGGGCCAACGTCAATTGAATCCATCTAACAAGGGGATGATGGTCTGCTTCCCGGGTAGAGCGCGTGCCGAGGCCATGCATAGCACTGGCTTGAATGTAGCTGCACATAACGATGATGTGAACGAATTTACAGCTCAAATTGAACAGGGCATCCCTGGCGCAATTGCCAACTTAACCGGGGGCAGCGATCCGAACCAGCGAAAAGCTTTGGCCGCCAACTGGAAAATGAACAAATGGACTAAGGGCGCCTATTCCGCTCAACTAGTGGGACAATGGACGAGGACAACTGGCGCAGGTGAAGAAGTTGTTGGTGGCAATCTCCACTTTGCCGGTGAGTGGACCGATGTTGAAAATGGAGGCTTTCTTGAAGGTGCTGTCAATAGCGGCGAACGTGCAGCCCAAGAGGTTGCGCAGGACACATAAACCAGCGCCAGCATAAAATCAGTATATAGGGCCGTTTCTTTCTCATCAAGCCAATAATATGATGGTGAGAAGGAAGCGGTCATTCTTTATCTATCATTACATAAAGGAAATCAGAAGTTAATTTCATCTTCAAATTTGGAATTGCTGGGCATGATGAACAAAATGGCACTTTACAAAGGTAACGAGATACAATATTTATAAACGATCCTGTTTTAATCTATAAAAGGCCCAAAGAGAAGTGGTTATGAAGATAATCAAAGTTAACGATGCTGCAAATATTCCGTCTGAAGAACTTGAAGATTGGGGAACACCAAAATCTGTTGGTGAGCTTGTGCCTAGATTGAGAGGGCTATTCCTCAGCGAAAACGTGGACGGCTCTGAGGGAGGAATTTGGGAATGTACCCCCGGTAAATTTATTCGTGAAGTTATGCAAGCTGAACTGGTGACTTTCCTGAGCGGTCACTGTATCTTCCACCCCGAAGATGGTGAGCCCGTGGAGATCAAAGGCGGAGACGTACTCTTCTTCCCTGAGAACAGCAAAGGGACCTGGGAGATCATCGAGACAGTGCGGAAGGCCTACCTGATCTACAATATCTCCAAATAAAGCGTCACATCAGTGGACCGGCGCGTATCCAAGATTTTCCAGCATCCACTTGACGCGGCGGCCAAAAAATCCACGCAGGTTTTGGGGTCCGGCATATGGGATGTTACGATTGACAATATAGTGATTCGTAAATGCGTTGGATTCGCCCGCCATCAAGTCTGCTATCATCCGCCCGGCAACTTGCGTAGCTGGAACCCCCTCCTTATACGCCGTGCCATAATAAATATTATGATGGTCGCCTATAACGCCCACAGACGGTATGCGTCCCAAGGCGTAGGAAGTGGAGCCTCCCCAGGCATGCGCTATTTTTAACCCCTCAAGCTGCGGGAATAATTTGAACAAGTTATCCCTGACGATGCGCGTCGCGCTTTGGTCGTTACCTGAAGTTAATGCATCGTTATCGTAATATGTAAAGTCTACCCCGCCCATGAGGATGCGCCCGTCTGCGGTAGGGATACTATAGCTATATAGTTCCCGCATATCCGATAACCCTTGGCGATTCTGCCAGCCAATGGATTCCCATTGCGCTTTACTGAGGGGTTCCGTCGCGATCTGAAAAACGCTTACAGGAAAAACTCTGTCCTTGAAGAAGCCTAGTTTGTGACCATAAGCATTGACGGCGAGTACTAATGTCGGCGCTTGAATATCGCCAAGCTCGGTGTCCACGTGGTTTATTTTTCCAGGCGTAATCCGCGTTACAACAGTGCGCTCTCTAATCTCAACGCCCATGCTCTCAACGACACGCTTCATTCCGCGGACAAGTTTGGCGGGATTGAGTGTCGCACCACCATGTGGTTCGTATAATCCAGCAACGAAGAGAGGGGACTTGACCTCTTTTTCTAATTCGCTCCCCTGAATGAGTTTTGCCTCCATTCCAAAAGATTCAAGCGAATCTCCATACGCTTCCAGTTTCCGAACTTGCTTTTCATTTAGCGCTACTGCCAGCATGCCATTTTCTTCAAAATCACAGTCGACCCCATGTTCGGTGATCATTTTCTTGACAAATTCCACCCCGTATAACGAAACCTCCACACTTTTTTGGCGGATGTCGGGATCTGATTGTTCCCAGTCTAAAAGGCTGGTGGTAACACAAAAGCCGCCGTTTCGCCCACTGGCGCCATAGCCACAACAAGCGCCTTCGAGGAGGACGATCCGTTTCTCAGGGAATTTTTGTCGTATATGATAAGCGGCTGATAAGCCAGTAAAGCCTCCTCCTACAATGACAACATCCGCTTTGTGGCTGCCGCGCAAGGGTTCATCAATCTTCTGGTTTTCAAGGTCAACCGTTTTAAACCAGAAGTTATCTACAAAGTATTCATAGAGATCAGGCGGTCTGAGATTTTTACTCCGATTATGGTAACGGGAAAAATACTTCATGTTATCTCCTTTATGCCTGCCATGGTAAATACACGATCTCCTGCTTGCACCATTGCTTCTTCCTGACCTTCGCTCATGACGAGCAAGAAACCGCGCCGTCCATTATTCAGGAATTGAAGCGTGGATTTTAATTTTTCCGCGGGGAGTTTCTCGTGCTGGCTATTGGCGGCGAAGTGGCTGAATTCGACGCATGGCGTTGAAAACTTAACCACATCGAGAAATGTTTGTTTACCCGTCTTTACACTTTCGATGACGACTTGCTCGCCAAGATCGTCCACCCAAACTTCTTTCTCGAATTCGATAATGATATTCTCGCCAGCAATGCCATCCACCATATGCTTCCCAAAACGATTTCTCATTGCCTCGTAATGGGATGTGAAGCCGATGGAAATTAGGTCCTTGCTGTCATAGGCTTTATCAGGGTGGTTAATGTGATGAATATCGAGAACGCGTTCGCCTTCGGGGTTATTCGCCTCGATGCCCAATGATGTGATGAACAAGCTATCTACCTCGACCCGCCGAGATGGATCGTAGATTTCGCCCATCGCGGATTGAATGATCAGCCCTGAGGGTTGTATCTGTACTAATTTGACTCTGCCCAGGTCTCTAATTTTTTTGGTCATATCAACAGCTCGCTTTCTGAAGTTGGAATCGTACCATCCATTTTTGGTTGCTTCCTTATTGTAGTGATATTCGTTCTATGCGGAATGGGGTGTTTTCAGCGGCTGGCTCGTCAAACTCACGAGCGGCAAGATGACCGGCAAACACAGCCCGTTCAATAATACTTGGAGCATCCGCATCGCCGATAACGCGTAGACTGTTGAGAGGTGTATCAGTCGTTGCAGATTTAAGTTCTTGGTATAACCCATCATTCGGGAGGCGATCCGTCACCAGTACAACAGCATCACAAGCAAGAACAAAACTTGTCTCTGTTAATGGATCTGACAGTGTTACACCGTCAACGTGAATTT
>JANODZ010000508.1:0-7866 GCA_031412935.1 Anaerolineales bacterium | reverse complement strand
CCGCCTGTTCACCCGCATGGACGCGTTCAACAAATTCGCGCCGATCATGCCAATTGTCAGTGCGGGGATCGTGTTGATCCTGGGGATCGGACTCACCTACGGCGCGATCTCAAAGCCTGGATCATTCCCCTCAATAACAGGAACAGGCTCAAAGGAGAATGAAGCGCAAGTGATCTACCTCAACACGGATGAGAACAAGCATAAGCAAATATTCATCGTAGATAGCCTGAGAAGTGATCCGATTAAATTAACAAATACCGCCAATGGCGTAGTGGACTTTGCAATCTCGCCCGACCAGAAGCGGATTATTTATATTGAACAGACTGAAGACTTTGAATACAATCTATTGTTGATGGATTTAATCGGCAAAGAAAGTCAGCTTGTGATTTCATGCAAACCTGCGATCTGCGGTCAGCCCATTTGGTCACCGGATGGCAAACATGTAGTTTATGAATATATGACATTGGATGGAGGCGCGTCATCGTTATGGTGGCTGGACATTGCGTCAGGTGCGGCGCAGCCTGTCTTTCAGGAAGAACGCCTGCCGGGCTCAAATCCGCGCTGGTCACCCAATGGCGAATGGCTAAGCTACGCCGCACCCGAAGGCATACGACTGTATCATCTTGAAAGCGGTGAAAGTCGTTTGATCAAAAACCTGCTCGGCGCCGCTGTGCAATGGTCGCCGGACAGCAGATCAATTTTGCTGCGGGATGTTATCATCAAAAATGAGCGGTTCTTAACCCAGCTTTTTCTTTATGATCTTTCTTCAGAAACGATCACAAACTTAAATGCGGATGAACGGATGGAAAACATCCTCGCGGCGTGGTCACCCGACGGAACATTCATTGCGGTTGTGCGGCGCGATCTCGCCATTCCACGCGGCGACCAGATCTGGCTCATGCGCGCTGATGGCAGTGACGCACACGCATTGACCGATGCGCCCGCGGTTTTACATGGCAGCTTGAATTGGTCGCCGGACGGGAAATATATACTTTACGATCTATATTTGCTTGATTCATTTCCGCTTGAATCGCAATTGGAAATGATCAATATCGAAACTGGGGAAGTCACCAACTTGAAAATAATGGGCTTCAATCCAAAATGGATTGGGCGCTAGAGGATTCAATGAACAAGTTTTTTAATTCAATATTATCGACTTTAACTCTTACGCTTCTTTTTCTAACCTCATGCGGAACAGCCCCGAAGAGCAGTGACAGCGCCTTGAGAGTTCTCGCCTCCACCACTTTTCTGGCAGATATTACTCAGCACATCGCAGGTGACCGCGCCGAGGTAGACTCACTGCTCCCTGTCGGTGCAGATCCGCACGCCTATCAAGCTGCGCCTGCGGATGTGGCAAACATCGCCGAAAGCGATTTGCTGATTCTCAATGGCTTGGATTACGAACACTTCATCGAGTCGTTACTTAATAATGCCGGGGGTGAGAGAATGATCGTTGAGGCCGCATCAGGACTAAGTCCAGATGAAGTTGCGGGGAGTGAGCATGGAGTCGACCCGCACATGTGGCTGGACCCAATCCTTGTCATCACCTATGTTGAAAACATCCGCGATGGTTTAATTCAAATTGACTCCCAAAGCGCAGAAACATACAAAGCCAATGCAGATGCGTATATCACCCAACTCAAGGAACTTGATTTATGGATCTCGAAACAGGTGAGCACCATCCCCGCTGAACGGCGCCTGCTGGTAACAAATCATGAAGCGCTGGGATATTTTGCCAAGCGTTACGGTTTTGAAGTAGTCGGCGCTGTGATCCCCAGCCTGAGCACCGAGGCGGGCACTTCAGCGAAGGAAATGTCGGCCTTGATCAATTTGATTAAGGTTTCAGGCGCTCCCGCCATCTTTCTCGGTGAAGTTGAGAACCCTGATCTTGCCAATCAAATCGCGGCAGAAACAAATATAAAAGTCGTGTATGATCTATATCTTGAGTCACTCACCGAAGGCGCGCCCGCCGCAACCTATATTGAGATGATGAAATATAATGTAATGCGTATTGTGGAAGCATTCGGGTAACGGCAATTTATGATTTGCCGTTGTTTTCGGAGCGCGGACTTTAGTCCGCTTGAGTCTGGCAAAGTTGCAGACTAAAGTCTGCAATCCGCATAATCTTTGATATCGATACTTTTCTCGAAAAAATACCCGGTCTATGTTTTTACAGACTCATCCGCTACTTAACCGCCAATCCAAAATCGGCAATCGGAAATCAAATGACTCACACTCCTCATCGACTTGAGATTGAAAACGCCAGCATTGGCTATGGTGAAAAGATCGTTATACATAACTTGAATTTTCAAGTGCCGCATGGCGCGCGCGTGGCAGTTGTCGGCCCGAATGGCGCGGGAAAATCGACCTTGTTCAAGGCGTTGGTTGGAATCCTGCCCCTGCACAGCGGACGGATTCTCATCCACGGCGAAACGCTTGGCGCGCATAAAGATTGCGTGGCTTATGTGCCCCAGCGCGAAGATGTAGACTGGCGCTTTCCGGTTACTGTCAGTGACGTGGTAATGATGGGGCGTTATGGTCAAATAGGCTGGTGGAGCAATCCATCGCAAGCGGATAAACAGATCGTGCGTAAGAGCATCGAACAAATGGGAATTGCTGATCTGACAGATTTATCAATTGGTCAACTCTCTGGCGGGCAGCAACAGCGCGCTTTCCTAGCACGCGCACTCGCTCAAGAGCCGCACATCCTTTTGATGGACGAACCCTTTACTGGAGTAGATACCACAACACAGGAAGCGACTCTGAACCTGCTCGATCATCTTCACAGCCAGCAAGTGACTACGATCATCTCCACTCATGATCTCAATCTGGCTGCCTCCCGATTTGACCTAATCCTATTAATCAATCACCGCCTGATTGCCTACGGCAAGCCGCAGCAGGTATTTACCAGGGAAAATCTCGCGTCCGCTTTTGGAAATTCATTGTTGGTGATGGAAAACGGAATGATGCTGGTGGATGAGTGCTGCCCGCCCGATGAGAAATTTACGATTGACGATTGACGATTTGCGATTGCTTGATGAGTTTGATTGCTTCTAAAGAATATCTTGGATGATGATTTGCAAAAGGAGAATAATGTGGATGAAAAAACTTTTAAAGCTAGAACTAAAAAATTGGCAGTTACAATTATCAAGGAAGTTAATAAGCTGCCGCGATCTCTTGCGGCAGATGTAATTGCAAGACAGCTTATGAGATCAGGCACATCCATTGGCGCAAACTACCGGGCCGCATGTCGCGCAAAATCAACCCCTGATATGATCAATAAATTAAAAATTGTTGAAGAGGAAAGTGACGAAACTGGTTACTGGCTTGAGCTTCTGGTTGAATCAGGACTCGCTCAACACGAGCAAATCTCCGATATATATAAAGAGAACAATGAAATTCTAGCCATGACTGTGGCATCCATCAAGACTCTCCGAAATCGTAAATCGTAAATCAAAAATCGTAAATCCAATGAATTTTCTTCTCGAGCCTCTTGCCTATCAATTCATGCAGCGCGGATTACTCGCCTCGGTCATTGTCGGCGTGCTGTGCGCAGTGATGGGGACGTATGTTGTCCTGCGCGGCATGGCTTTCCTCGGCGACGCCATGGCGCATGCGATCCTGCCAGGCGTGGCAATCGCATATTTATTAAATGGCAACCTGTTGGTCGGCGCAGGTGTCGCAGCGGTCATTGTCGCATTGAGTATTGGATTGTTCTCGCGTGAAGGGGTGGTGAAGGAGGATACAGCCATAGGTATCCTGTTCGCGGCGGCGCTTTCGCTGGGTGTGGCGTTGATCAGCTCCCTGCAGACCTACGCGGTAGACCTGTCGCATATTTTATTTGGCAACGTCTTGGGCGTCAGCGCTTCTGACCTGTGGATGATCGCGATCCTTAGTTTTCTGATCCTGCTGACGGTTGGCTTGTTCTTCAAACAATTTCTGGTCATCTCATTCGATCCCGTTCTCGCGGCCACCTTGCGCCTGCCCGCTGAACTTCTGCGAAATCTCATGCTGGTGCTTTTGGCATTGACCGTAGTAGTCTCTTTGCAAACGGTGGGAGTCAGTCTCGCCGCTGCCATGCTGGTCACTCCTGCTGCAACTGCATATTTACTCACACGCCGTCTATTGCCGATGATGTTGGTCTCCGCATTGATCGGCGCGCTGTCTTCGATCGTTGGGCTCTATTTAAGTTATTACTTTAATATTGTATCTGGCTCGACCATGGTGCTGACGGCTACCGCGTTCTTCCTGCTTGCGTTCATGTGGAAACGGATGAAATCTGTATAATGGATTTATCATTTTCCACCTGCATCTTTAATGACGGCTTGGTACGAACCTGCATTGGCTGCCCTTAAGAAAGCCGTCGAAGGTTAAATAGACCTCTTGCGAAAGTCCAAAGTGCCAAAGTAGGTCAGGCTTGTAGCCTGACAATTTTTGATGATATGAGTTTTGGCGGGTTGAAAACCCGCCCTACAAATACTTATGCAAGAGGTTTAATCTATTTATTACAATTGCGCCCTATAACTGGGAAATACTCAGCAGGAGGGTTTTTTGTTAAATGCCTCGTAAAAATGACAAAACAATAATTATTTAATTATGCAACAAGCGGTAGAATACAGCCCATGCGAAACAAAACCGCCCCCTTCAGCCTTTTCCTTTTTGCACTCATCTTTTCCTCCTGTTCATCGATCGCCCCTGCGCCTGCAAGCACACCCACTGCATCGCCCAACCCTACGGCAACTGTTCCGCCTTTGCCAACCGCTACACTCACGCCTACGATCACACCTGCCCCCATATTGGAACGCGCAAAATATATTTTGAATGCAACCATAGACCATGACGCGCATACCGTCACAGTCGATCAGACGATTCTCTATCCCAACCATACAGGCAATCAACTTAACACCCTTGTGCTTGCGGTTGAGCCTAACCTTTGGCAGGGAAGTTTCAACCTGGCAAGCATCTCAATTGACGGTGTGCCGACCACAACCTTCTCATTGGACGGTCAACGATTGGATGTTGCGTTATCTTCTTTCACAAAATCCGAAGGTCTGTTAACCATCAACATTCAATACACACTCACGCTTCCATTTGTCGAGCAGGAAGATGCGAACATTTCCCGTCCGCGAATCTATGGGTATACCAAGCGGCAGTTCAATCTCACGAACTGGTATCCGTTTATTGTGCCGTACATCAATGGGGATTGGGTTTTGCATGAACCCTGGTTCTACGGCGAACATTTGGTTTATGACGCAGCGGATTATGAAGTGAATCTCAAATTTATAGACCCGACCACCGCGCCCATCGTAGCCGCCAGCGGATTCCCCGAACAACAAGCAGACTCTACCCGTTACACCATCACCTCCGCGCGGGCATTTGCACTTTCTGCCAGCCGCGAATATCAAGTGGCTTCATTACAGATTGGAGATGTGACTGTCACTAGTTATTACTTCCCATCCGGCAAGGAGGCCGGACAGGCGGTCTTACAGGCGACTGCCCAGGCGATTCAAGTGTTTGCTGAGCGATACGGCCCCTACCCACATAAAACTCTTTCAATCGTAATGGCGGATTTCAATGACAGCATGGAATTCTCAGCCTTATATTTTCATTCTCCTAAATATTATGAGCAATATGACGGCACCCCCGTAAATTATTTAACTTATATAGGCGTGCATGAAACCGCACATCAATGGTGGTTTGAACAGGTGGCGAATGACCAGGCACAGCAACCCTGGCTGGATGAAGCCTTTGCCACTTATTCGGAGCGGGTCTATTACGAAACTTTGTATCCCGATCTTATTTCAACCTGGTGGGCATATCGTGTTGATTTTTTTCAACCCCAGGGTTTTATAGACATTCCTGTTTATGACGCGCAGGGTTTTGAACCTTATAGAGTAACGGTTTATCTAAAAGGCGCGCATTTCTTCGATGAACTGCGTACCCGCATTGGGGATGAGGCTTTCTTTGCCTTTATTCAAGATTATCTCGCGCAAGGACGCGGCAAGATCGTCACGGCGAATGACTTCTTTCGCATCCTCAACAACCACAGCGGCACAGATTATTCAGACATTGTGCTTCATTATTTTCAAAACGTATATCAATGATCCGCCACGATCCTTCCAACAAACGGGTGATACGTTTTACGTTTTTCTTTTTATTTTTTACCCTTCTTTCATCCTGCGCGTCACCAACCCCCACTACGCCTTTATTTTCAACGTTTATTTTGATCACACAAGACCCGAACGCATCCCCTACGCCCACGCCTTTTCAACCTTCGAGTCAGGCGACCAGCACAAGCATCCCAACCTTCACGCCTGCGCCATTGGCATCAACGACATTCACGAGTACAGTCACACCACAAGCCACGCAGACTGCGACGCAGACCGCACTTCCGCCTTCGCTGATTCCTGCGGGTGCTACTGTAACACCTGCGCCATCCTCCACGATCGAAGCGCCGCGCACAAACTACATTCTTTACGCAACATTGGATTTCAGCGCGCGCAAGCTTTATGTCGAAGAGACCATCCGCTATTACAACAGCACGGGCCTGGCATTGTCAGATATTGTTCTATCAATTCAACCCAATCTATACGGCAACGCCTTCGTGTTAAATTCGATCTTAATCGACAATTCTACGCTGACAAACTATTCGCTCAACGGTCAACGCCTGACCTTGAGCCTGCCTCAGGCGCTTCAGGCACAGTCAGCCGCCACACTGACCCTTAACTTCACCCTCAACATTCCCGCAAAATCATCCGCTGGGATTTTTGGCTACGATTTCAACCAGATCAATCTCGTGGATTGGTATCCATTTGTTGTACCGTATATTAATGGCTGGACATTGCATGACCCGCTCTCGATTGGCGAACATCTTGTTTACGACTCTTCCGATATTGAATTAAATATCAAAACAGATTCCGATGTGATCCTTGCGGCGAGCGCCCCCCCAGAGTCAAACGGCGAGTGGACTCGCTATCGTCTATATGGCGCGCGCACCTTTGCGCTCTCAGCGAGTGATGAATTTCTTGTCAGCGAATCAGCTTTCGGGGCGGTGGTGATCCGCTCATATTATTTTGCTGGTTATCAAGCCGCGGCTGAAAGCATCTTATATTCTGCTGTGCAGGCGGTCAATATCTTTTCCGCAAAATTTGCCCCGTATCCATATCAAAGCCTGGCTCTCGTTCAAACGGATATTCACGATGGGCAGGAATATGACGGATTGGTATTTATCGCATCAGATTTTTATGGTCAATATGGCGGCGGCGCGAAGAACAATCTCACCACGATCGGCGTACATGAGATCGCGCATCAGTGGTGGTTTGGACTGGTGGGCAATGATCAGGCATTGGAACCCTGGCTCGATGAAGCCATGGCGATGTATAGCGAACGCCTCTTTTACGAATACAACTATCCGCGCTACGGAAAATGGTGGTGGCAATTCCGTGTGGACTATTTTGGGGGAAGCGGCTATGTAGACACAAATATTTATAACGGCGGATCCTTCCGCACCTACACCAATGCGGTTTATCTCAACGGCGCACATTTTATCGAAGACCTGCGCATTCGCATGGGCGATGATCACTTCTTCCGCTTTCTAAAGGATTATGCCTCGCGCTCTTCACGCGCACGCGTAACCTCGTATGATTTCTTTGCCGTCGTGCGTCAGAATACAAGCGCGGATATCAGTGATTTGATCGCGAAGTATTTTTTAGGTTCGTATTGAAATCAGTTGAAGGTTACAAGTTTAAAGTTTTTTTCAACCTGCAACCTTCAACCTGCAACCTTTACCTTTTAACCTGCAACTCCAACCATGAACCGTCCCTATACTTTTATCAACATCGCCATGACCGCCGATGGAAAGATAGA
>JANODZ010000507.1:0-10778 GCA_031412935.1 Anaerolineales bacterium | reverse complement strand
ACGCCAGACCCAGATATACGCCATCCCAAATGAAGCCCGTGATCCACCACGGCATGCCGATTTGATTGAAGAGTGCGCGGCCAAAATCGCCGATGCCGAATAACACAACTGCGATCCAGCTTGATGCAACGTTCGCGCCCGAAACCGTCAGCCAGATGACGATAGCAAGCAAGAGAAGCATGATTGGCAGTCCTGTGTATGGAGATGTGACCAGACGGTCTATCTTTTGATCGAAGTCATATTTTTTATCTGTGGCGGTTTTTACTGCGCGTTTGGCAATTTGCTCCGCTTCGAGGTAAAGTGATTTCACGATCTCATCGCGAAAACCCGTGGAAAGACCGTTTCGTAACGATTCTGCTTTTGCTAATATTTCATTTGCTTCCATGATTAACGGCTTCCTGCTTCCTAACTGCCTAATTCCTAAATTACTGTCTTCCCTCAACCGACATCTTTGCGCTGAACTGCACATCCGCGCGATGTTGCCGAGAGACAATATTCGCAAGTTCGCCAGTAGACAAAGCTTTCTGCACACGCGCATCGCCATCCAGTAAACGGATCGCAAGCCAGCGCGCATTTGGAATGCCAGGCGCCATTTGCTCGATCATTGGCACGAGTTCTGTCACGGCTTTTTGGAATTCAGGTGTGCCGCCCACGCGTAAAGGTTTTGTTTCAATTTTCCCTTCGATCACATCTGCTACCGCGCCTAATAAAGTATGAATGCCTTCGCCTGCGCGCGCGGTGATCGCAATGGCTGGAATTCCCAGATCGCGGCTCAATGAACGCGCATCCACTTCGATGCCTTTTCGTTTTGCTTCGTCCATTAAGTTGATCGCCACCACAACATGTTTGGTGATTTCCATAACCTGCAAAACAAG
Source organism: Anaerolineales bacterium (assembly GCA_031412935.1). Lineage (GTDB taxonomy): Bacteria > Chloroflexota > Anaerolineae > Anaerolineales > Villigracilaceae > Villigracilis. The sequence goes on along the minus strand of JANODZ010000507.1, from coordinate 9,903 downwards.
ATTTAGATTCCTTTCCAATGCAGTCGCGTCTGTCACCACGATGGTGCAGTTTGGCTGCCCAAATAAAATAAAATCACGCGCCACCTCCTCATCCTGTGAGGCGGAAAGCAGGGAATACGTTCCGGGCAGGTCAACTAATTTGTAGCGCATCTTGTTGAATTCAAACCCGCCTTCGGCGCGCGTCACAGTCTTGCCGGGCCAGTTGCCCGTGTGTTGTTTCAATCCAGTTAGCGCATTAAAAAGTGTGGATTTTCCCGTATTGGGATTCCCAGCCAGCGCGATCACGCGATCAAAATCTCCAACCTTGATTCCCATTTGTTCCAACTGCGTGAACGCCGGGCAGGTTTCGCAATGTTCGGTGGGGAGTACGGTTTTTGTGTTTGGCATGATTTCTCCAGTGTTAAAGGTTGGAAGGTTGCAGGTTGAAGGTTTGAGATTTAACTTTCAACTTGTAACCTGTAAACCATCAACCCATTAAACGGGCTTCACCCAAATTTACGCCGCCTGATCTTTTCGCAGCGCGATCAATGTTCCGCGCACACGATACGCGCGCGGGTCACCGAAAAAGTTTTGCAGTTCGGGGTAGATCATCGTGCCAGGCGTCAGTCCCAAATCTAAAAATCTTCTGCGTGTAAAACCTTGCACAGCTTCATCCAGGATCAAGATCTCAGCACGCTGGTTAAAAGTCAACTCGGCCAGTGGAATCGAGTTCGCTTTTGCAGTTTCACTTTCGGGTAACGCGGCAACGCTCACATTCGCGGCCACTGCAGGCGCAAGCCGATATTCAGTTTCTCCGTCCGTTAATAAAATTCGTTTTGGGCTGCGATCAAGAATGCGGATGGTTTGCCCCAGGCGCAGCCCTGCCGCCAGGATCTGTTCAAACGCGATGGCAGGTTCATCCTCAAGGTGCACGATTCGCACTGGACCCTCAGCCTGCCACGCCGTCAACGGCATTCCCTCCGCCTTGAGCAGAGTCCCGTTACGGGTAGGGATTGGGTCTCCATGTGGATCACGCGTCGGGTGGCCCAGAGCCGCATCCAAATCGTTGAGTTGCGATTCTGTAAGTGAGTGTTCGCGGCGCTCAGATTCGCCATGGATTTTTTCCAAAGGCATGCGGGCTTCATCTGTCAGATAGCGTTCCCATAAACGATGCGCGCGGACAACATGCATTGCCCAGCGTTCGCCCTGAGTGGTGAGGTTTATATCTGAACCACGGGATTCAAGCAAGCCTTGAGTTTCCATATCTTGGATGAGACGGGTAACTCGTGCGCGTGGAATATCCAATGCGCCAGCCAGAGATTCGGGTGAAGCCTGCCTTCCGTGCTGTTCGCGGTCGAGTAAATGTTTAAGTGCATCTTCCACTTGCTCCCGCTCCTGCGCGGCGCGATAGGTTTTATAAATTGAGAGCAGTCCAATACGCGGGAGAAAGGTAATGGTAAGAAGAACGACCGCTATTAGTAGATAATTATTATCCATCGTAACTTTTGTCTCGCTTGTTTGCGATGAAAAGGTGCTTTCAGGTTAATTATTTTTTGCGCCTGCGTTGATCCAGTTCGTGATGATCTGGATTTGCTCAGGCGTAAGTTTCGGTCCGCGTTTAGGCATTTGGCCTTTTGCTATTTTCTCCACCAGCAGGCTTTCGTTTGCATCGCCTGCGATAATGACCGGCCCATTTTGAGAGCCTGTCATCAGGTTTTCGTAGGTTTCCATGTTCAGGTCTTTGCTCGTGAACTTGCCCATGTGACATTTGCCGCAGCGACTTTCAAGAATGGGATAAACATCTTCTGAATAGCTAACATCTGTTTGCGGCAAAGCATTTACTTGTGGCGCGGCGCTTGTTGGGCTATTTTGCAGAATAACAAATGCCGATACAAGGAATATGGTAATTAATATAGGTATCAATTGTTTCTTCATTTTTCTCTCTGTGATTTTATTTGGCCTTCAAGGTCTTTCCTGCGAACCAGTGTTGCGTTTTGGAAAGAATCCTATATGGTCTCTTTCCTAGAATAATTTTGGTAAAAATCGGCCGGTGCGTTTCATATAATCACGATACTCATCGCCAAATTTGTCAATGAGATTAGCTTCCTCTTTTGGAGTGCGGATTGCCATTCCAATAAATGCTAGAATTCCAAGCAACGCAATGAACCAATTATCTGCCATCATGCCAAAGGTGATAAACATCGATGAGCCGAATGTATAGAGCGGATGACGAATGTATTTATAAATTCCATTCGTGACGAGTTTGTGATCCTTGCGTGTCGCGCTGGTGGGGGTAATGCCGCTGCCAATACTGCTGAATAGCCAGTAGATTCCAAGCACGCAGAACATGCCGAGAACTACTCCACCCCAGCGTACTGATTCGGGTAAACCGATCTTTGACCATGCCATCCAGCTTGGATTTATCAAATATACAAATGGGCTGAGCCATAAAATCAGCCCGCTGATTTTGATGAAGGTCATCATTACAGAACCGTCCACTTTGCGGGAGATTTTCTCGCCAGTGTCTCTATCTGCTTTACTGCGGAAATAAACTGAGATGCCCATGCTTGTCAGTAAAATCACTGCAGCTAAAATACGGAAAATGTTTTCGTTCATTTTTTACCTTTCATTCTTTCAATCGTTTCTAAATATTTGTCGTAAGGTTCTGCGGTTAAGCCGTTAATTCCATGTTTTGGAAAATAGACACCATGTAAATACACTTGTCCAATTGTCATGAGTGCAATGACGCCCCAAAATGCAAACCTGCCAAATAAAATTCCAATGATTGCCAAGACACCCACAATAATGAAAAGCTTGGTTATTCTTCTTTGGGTAGGTACGTGTTTTTCAAAATTGTTGAATACAAGAAAATAAGCAATGCTCGCGATGGTGAAGACAGTGAGTATTTCAATCAGATTGATTGGTGATAAAGCTGGGAATATAACGGGCTGCTCAAACATTGCTTTTAATTTCCTCAACATAAATTTTGCTCATGCCGCAGCCGCGAGTGGATGACATTTGCATGTTATTTATCCACAAACACCTGGCTCGTTACAGCTGTCCCCAGCACGACATTTGATTTTTGTCCCTCAACTTTAATCGTCAGATTTCCGTCAAACTCGGAATAATTTTTGACCGTTAGTTTCACTTCTGGAACGACTCCAATCTCATGCAGGTGGCGGAGCAAGGCTGGGTCGTCGTCTGATACTCTTCGGACGGTGGCAGTTTCATCGGTCCGCAGGGAGGCGAGCGGACATGATTTGTCGGCGGGCATGGTCAGGTCCACTGTGGGGATTAATTCGCCATGCGGGTCACGAGTCGGGTTTCCAAGAGCTTTAGCCATGCGCGTTTCAAAATCCTCCGAGATCACATGCTCAAGTTTGTCCGCTTCACTGTGAACTTCGTCCCATGAATAACCGAGTGTTTTAACTAAAAAGGTTTCAAGCAAACGATGATGACGAATAACTTCAAGCGCGGCTTTCTCGCCATTTTTTGTAAGGGAAACACCCTGATGTTTTTTATAGATCACAAGCGGCGGTTTGGAATTGGAAAGCTTTTGCAGCATGCCTGTCACCGATGCGGGCGCGATGTTGAGACGCGCTGCGAGATCGTTCGTGCTGGCAGAGCCGCCATTTCCATTTAGCTCATAAATGTGTTTGAGATAATCCTGAATGGATTGGGTAATTACTTCTGACATGAGACTCCTCTATGCATTCCAAAGAGTAACGGTTGTACAAATGAAGAAAACAAGATATGCAATATTAAATCCTGCGCCTTCGGTTATGTCGCGCACAAATTGCGGAAGTATACGTTTGAGCAACAGCCACGCAATTGTAAGTGTGACGGGATTGACGGCGGCCATCCATGTTGGGAAATGAGTGGCTTCCGTGCCAACCATCACCGAAAACAAAATGGACGCGATGATGATAAGGATGAGCACAGGCGAATAGGTAATGATCAGCACTTTGCGGTGACGTGTGATCATGTCTGCGATGATGACTTGTGAAGGTTCGTCAACTTTGTTTAATGCCTGTACGTATTCGCCCATGTAATAAAACGTCCCATGTACAAATGCGCCGATCACGGAAGCAATGCCAAACAAAAGAACAGTTACAAGTACAAGCGTTTCATTTGCGCCAATAAGGCCGTGATAGATCTGCCAGAAACCCGCAAGTACCAATGGCGTTGAAAAAACCCCGAGCAGTGCGCCCCAGATCATGCGGTTGGGTGAAAGCACCACCATTTTTTCTGCGTCGGAAAGCAGTTTGGCATACAGTTTTAGTTTGGGATAATCGTCCAATGAAGCTTTGCTGGCGAACAAAAGTACATCACCGATGGCATAGAGAATTGCGCCGAGGATGGCCAGAAAACCAGCAATGCGAAGGTACGGTGTGAGTTGTTCCATAATTTTCTCCGTCATTGCGAGGAGGGTGCCCTTCCCGACGAAGCAATCCACTAGATGGTTGGAGATTGCTTCGTCGCACACCTGCCCTGGCGGGCGGTGCCAGGGAAGAACAATAGCGCTCCTCGCAATGACATGACTATTATTTGATCAAAAGCCCTGTTACCCAGAGCATTAACATGCCAGTTAGAACTCCGCTAAAAACAGTATAGGGCATGGATTCTTTAGAGGTATCTTTTTGTATGAGTTTTGCGATTTCATAAATTACTTCAAAGATCGCGCCAGTGCCGATGGCCAGGAATAAAACAGCCAGGAAAGGCGAGGGGCTGTAGCCGCCGATCCATGCGCCGATAATTGCGGGGCCGCCGCCGATCACGCCCATGATGGCGAGCCTGCCGATGCTCGGCTTGTCGCGCAGGACGGGCGCAATGATGCCGAGTCCCTCGGTGATGTTTTGGATGATGAAGCCAACAACGAGGAATGTGCCCAGCGCAATTTCGCCAACATTATATGCCGCGCCGATGGCAAGTCCTTCGCCGAGATTGTGGAAGCCGATTCCGACTGCGATCATGAACGCGACTGCAAGCCTGCGGTCTGTTTCGTTGCCTTTAATCTCAATCTGTCGTTTTGAGATCGCGTCAAGCAATAAGAATGTCCCAACTGAGCCAATTCCAATTAATCCAATCCCTTGAAATGCAGATGGGACCTTTCCTGCAAATTCAAGCGCTTCTGCCAGCGTATCCAAACCAAGAAATACAAGCAAGCCCGCTGTTACCGCCATCAGAAACGTCATGGTGCGTCGCCCGAGTTGACGCAGGGCAGGGAACCAGAAAATTCCGAGGAATACGGGAATGACCCCCACGTACAAGCCGATCAATGTGAAGCTCCAAAATGTACTGCTCGATGGCTGCGGTGTTTCAAATGCAACCGGAATTTCAACGTTGAATGGGACGGAGTTGCTGGTGAATATCGTAATTGCATACGCTTCGCCACGCGACCACGGATAATCAAAACGAATCACAGCGCGCCCGAGCCTTTGAATATTTGCATTTGGTTCAACATGAAAAGGCATGACTGCCGAGTTGATGATGATGTTTGCGATCCTGATTTCTTCGGGACCCGTATTGCGGACGTGGAGTTCGATGATGTTTTCTTTGAGGACATAGCGCTCCACGTCCAAGCCTTCAACGGGTGCGGCGCTGCTGAGGCTTAATCCGCCGCCTGTGGAGAGGAAGAGCGCGATCACCCCAGCGAGGAGAATGAGCGGGACCAGAAGCAGGATGAGGCTTTGGAATGTGAAGCGGGGGGTTTTCGTCGAGTTTTCAGTCATGATGCACCTGTAATTATTCCGTCACTTCGAGCATGCCATTCCAGCCAAGTTCTGCGAACTCGGTCACATGGGCATGGAACATATACATACCTGGATATTTGTAACTGAATTCCAGAATGCCGCGCTGCGCCTGCCCTTGAATAATGGTGTCGGTGAATTCAGATGGGGTTAGGCTTGTGCCAGTGGGATAGTATTGAAAGAAGTTGGCGTGCAGATGAAACGAGTTGACGAAATCGAACTCAAGAATATTGACCAGATAAACCCGAACTGTTTCGCCGACTTTTATTTGGATGGGATGATTCTGATAATGAAATGGGATTGCATTGACAGCATAAAAATCATTCGCATCATCAAAATCAATATCGAAACCGCTCATCACCATAACCATTTCATGGTCAACAGCCGGGCGGCCAACTTTCGGATCAATAATGAATGCGCCATATAGTCCCTTTGCGATGTGACGCGCCAATGGGAATGTGTGACAGTGATAAAGGTGAAGCCCGAAAGGTTCTGCTTCGAACTCGTAGATAAATGAGTCGCCAGGCTTCACATTGCCGCCCGGGCCTGTTCCGGGTACGCCGTCCATTGTGCCGGGATGAAAGCCATGAAAGTGCATGGTATGGGGATGGTCGCTCCCGTTTTGAAATGTAATGCGAATATGGTCTCCTTCTGTACAGCGCAGGGTTGGTCCGGGGATGCGTCCGTTATAAGTCCACGCCGCAAACTTGATGCCAGGCACGATCTCAATATCCTTGTTGGTCACTATGATATTGTATTCACGCAGAGTTCTGCCATCCGGCATGGTGGATACTTCACCATAGTCAAAATCAGTCAAAATGTCTGTAGGGTTGAATCCGTTTGCTTCGTGATCTACTTCTCCCACGGTACCAGGCATGACCTCATCACCATGCTGCATGAGTGGAGCGACATGGGTGGAGTGCTGCGATTGCGCTCCATCTTTTTGATTCATGGCTACAGCGCCTGCGCTGCCAATAAATGCCAGTCCGCTTACTTTAAGAAAATCTCGTCGCGATATGGATTTCATACGTACTCCTGTTTTTAAATGATAAAATAATATTTAGGCAAGACTAAATATATTTTAGTCCTGCCTAAATATATTGTCAAGGGGTTTTTTGGCTTAAAATATGCTCAAGACCCTAACCTCCGAAATGACGAAGGCAGCAGCGCTGCGCTGCTCTGTTTTTATTAATGTTAAGTTTGCAAACATTGTCTGAATATTGATTTTATATGATAATGAAAAAATCAAAGTGAGGTGAAAATATGCGCGTGTGCATTCTTTCAGATGAAGACATCAATAGTTTCAACCCGGCCCCATATGTCAAGGATTTTGACTGGCAATTGATAACCCTGACCGCGCCGGTCATGGAGAAGATAACCTCGTTGGCAGAGAAAAAAGAATTTGATGTCTTTCTAAATATTTGTGAAGGCTATGAATTTGAAGATGAAGAAGATGATGTGATCGGGTATCACGCGATTGATGTTGTTCATGCGCTGGAAGCGCTGAGTCTGCCTTTTACAGGCGCAGACTCGAATTGTTTTGACCCGACCCGTGAGGAAATGCAGGCCATTGCGGATGCGAATAATATCAGTTTTGTAAAAGGCTATCAGGTTAAGAATGGGGATGAAGCCGAAAAACTAGTGTCAAATTTGCGTTATCCCATCATGGTCAAGCATCCAAAGAGTTACGGCAGCATGGGCATGACAAAAGACTCTCGTGCGGATTCGCTTGAGCAGGTTCTTACCCAGGTGAAGCGTATTTGTGCGGAATTTGGCGCGGCGCGCATGGAAGAGTTCATAGTCGGCAAGGAATTTAATGTGCTTGTGGTGGACAATGCAGATGATCTGAGCAAACCCTTTGCCTATCCGCCTGCAGAATTGATGTTCCCTCCCAATGAAGAATTTTGGCATGTGGATGTCAAATGGAATTACGATGTGGTGTTTGATTTCAAACAGGTAACCGACCCTGCTTTGATTTCGCGCTTGCATGATATTGCCAAAAGAATGTTTCTAGCCATGGGTGTTTCAGGCTACGGCCGCTGTGACATCCGCATGAATGAAAAAGGGGAGTTGTTCATCCTGGAGATCAACCCCAATGGCGGCATCATGTTTAAGCCGGAAGAGTATGGCCCTGCTGATTATATGATTCTATATGATGCGGATGGCTACAAAGGTTTTTTTGACCGTATTTTTCGTGCGGCACATGTAAGACATAAAATGAGAGCCGCAAAGTAGACAATAGACTTTATCGGAAATTATATTAGGACGCAGACACTTGCACCGCGCTGTCGCGAAGCGTGCAGTGCAGGTGTGAACGCTGATTTGCGCTGATTCTAAAAATGAAAAATCTGCGTTTTTCTGCGTTGTCAGCGTCCTGAATCATGATTTTGCTTATCGCTTACGTTGATAGTTGATCTTCCAGAGTACGCGCCAGATAGCGCCCTCGTCATCCGAGCGTTCCCAACTCCACTGGAAATGGTTCTCGTGCATGTCATACCAGACCATGCGCTGTTTGACAGGTTTGCCTTCCACGATGCCGTTGCGGATCAAGATCATCTTTCCATCTGAGAATTCGCCGGCGAAATCGAGATATGCGCCTGAGCTATCCACCCAGGTTTGACGCCAGCGGCTGTCTTCCCTGCTGAAGACTGAGACGCTCATCCCTTTATATCCGTCGCTTTCAAAATTTTCCTGAATCACCGCACCGTCCATGATTCGTTCAACCCGATTTGTGCCCTGCTTATCTTCACCCCAGGTCAATTCCCATTCGCCGATCCAAAAATCGAATTCATGGTTGATGTTTTCTTCCGCCATTTTATTTCTCCAGAACAGCTTGAATTTCCAATATTCTGGAGTTTATAGAATTTGTTAATTCTTCACAACCTGCTTGAGAATTGTTTTCACCGATCAAATTTGCGCCTACTTCAGCCAGCGCCGCAAATAAATATAGAATGAGCTGTTTTGATTCACTCGGCGATCGTCCGATGGCAACAAGTGTTTTGTTAATTTGCACCGTATGTTGAATGAAATGCGCTTCAAAGCGATGCAGGCGGTGGCGGATTGGGAAACGGGTTTCCTCCCAAAAAGTAGATGGGAGTTCCAATTCGGCATCCGTGATCGTAACAAACTCCTCGATAACTTTTGGGTGAAAGCTGCGATGAAAAGCCAGCATATCTTTAAAGGGACCTGCTATCAATGTGTTGTATTCATTTTCGCTCATGCCAGCAACGCGTATTTCATCCTCATCAGACATGCGTTCTGGCAACCACGTTCCCGCACGGTGACCTTCCAACGCGTAGCGCACAACCCCGCTAAAGTTTATTTCTGCGCCGAGTATGTGGGCATAGACCCGCTTTGCCTGCCATTCACCGTCAGCAGGCTTGCGGTCTGCGTCTTCTTCAGAGAGACCAAAGATCGCAGCTTGCAGATCCATATATTGTTTGTGATATTGACCAAGAATATGTTGTGCCTGGGTGATCGGTTTGCCATTGGCGGCAAGTTGCACAGCCAACTGGCGCAGCTCATGAATCGTTACAAAAAAAGCAAAACGGATTCCTTCCTCATCATGGTCTTTCCAGATCCATGCTCGCTCGAGATCCTTATCAGATAACGGGAGCATGAGCCCCGCAAATACTTCAACCGCGCGGGTCAATTCAGCGTTGAACATTTTATCCTTTATCTTATAGAATCCAGATAATCCACCACGGCTTGCGCCTCTTCACCACCCGCATTGGCATGATCGAGTAAAGAGATGCCGTGGGGTCCAAAAACGTTGATTGCATCGGGATAATTGGCAATCGCAGCTTTGACAATATCCAAATTGCCCAACATTGCCGCTACGAAGATGTCGATCCTTGCGCCTTGTCCCAATAAATAATTTGCAATATCTTTTCTGCCCATATGACCCGCCCCGCCGAGGGCAGATTCAAAATCGCCTGCGCCCCAGTCCCAGGTGGCATTGATCAAGCCCGGATCCTGTGAGAGCATTTCTTTGACGCGTTCCAAATTTCCGTGTGCGTTGACTACAAATTCCTGAACCAATTTTGCCTCTAAAGCGGGTCTATTTTCCATGGAACAGCTCCTTTTATCTTATTTAGGTTAACCTTAATTGCCTTGCTGTAAATGGGTCATGCTGAGCGAAGCGATGCATCTATAACGCTGAAAACCGAGTCCC
>JANODZ010000506.1:0-4284 GCA_031412935.1 Anaerolineales bacterium | reverse complement strand
CGAAGTGACCGATGTGGTTAAGAACTCAGGCCTGCGCGGTCGTGGCGGCGCAGGTTTCCCCACTGGACTGAAGTGGTCTTTCATTGATAATAAGAACTGGCCGCATTATGTGGTTGCCAATGCAGATGACTCCGAGCCCGGCACTTTCAAGGATCGCGAGATCATGGAGGGTAATCCCTTCCAGTTTTTGGAAGGCCTTGCCCTTGCAAGCTATGCTGTCGGCGCGGCTGTCGCTTATGTTTATTTGCGCGGCGAGTTTTGGGAACTGGCTGCCTTTCTCGATGAAAAGATTGCAGAGATGGAAGAAGCCGGGCTTCTTGGCGAAAAGCTTTTTGGTACGGAATACTCGCTGAAAATTTTTACACACCTTGGCGCGGGCGCGTATATCTGCGGTGAAGAAACCGCCATGCTCGAATCGCTTGAAGGCAAACGTGGACAGCCGCGAGTGCGTCCGCCTTTCCCGCCCTCGTTTGGTTTATATGGCAAGCCGACCATTATTAATAATGTGGAAACCTTTACGAATGTGCCAATGATCCTCGCTCATGGCGCGGATTGGTATAAGTCCATGGGCACGCTAGATAGTACGGGTGTTAAGATCTTCTCGCTATCCGGCCGCATACGCAAGCCGGGAAATTATGAATTGCCGTTCGGGACTACCTTTCGCCAGTTGATCTATGAGCATGCGGGCGGCGTTCAGGAAGGACGCGCGGTGAAAGCCATCATGCCTGCGGGCGCGTCCTCCTCCATGATCGTTGTGGATGATAAAGTGCTTGATACACCGATGGATTATGCCGCTGTCCGCACGCTGGGCGCGGACCTTGGGTCTGCTTCGATCATTGTGCTGGATGACACTGTCAGCCTTGATTGGGTTCTTAACAAAACGATTCACTTTTTCAAACACGAGTCTTGCGGCAAATGTACGCCTTGCCGCGAAGGCACCTATTGGATGAAAAATATAACCGGGCGCATTCACTCCGGTGACGGCTCGCAAGACGATGTAGACCTGCTGCTCAATGTTGCCAAACAAATGCAGGGTAAATGCCTGTGCGCGCTGGGCGAGTTCGCAACAATGGCTGTGGTTACCGGCATTGAAAGATTTCCGCAGGATTTCAAAAAAGTAGTAAAGGCTTAGTAATTACAATTACTTTTGGAGGATTACATGGATGCTTTGAGTTATCGAGTATTACTTCGGAAGGAAACAGAAGGCGGCTTTACGGTTAGTGTGCCATCCCTGCCCGGCTGTGTGACTTTTGGCGAAACATTGGAAGAATCCATGAGTATGGCGCGGGAAGCAATTGAACTATATATTGAAAGTTTACAGGCGCATGGTGAAGAAATTCCAACCGAAAATGAAGTGTTGGAATACACATTGACAATACCCGCGCATGCCTAAGTTTCCATCACTTTCGCCGCAGCAGGTTATAAAAATTCTCGAGAAGAAAGGCTTCATACTTGATCGGAGCAAAGGAAGTCATAGAATTTATTTCCATCCTGAAACTCGAAGAAGAGTTGTAGTTCCTTTTCATCGCAAAGATCTGCCGCAAGGGACGCTGCGTGAAATTCTCCGGCAGGCTGGTATTGAAAAGGACGAACTTCAGGATTAGTCGGAGTATTAATGAGTAAACAGGTAACGCTTTCAATTAATGGAATAAATGTAACGGTTCCGGATGGGACCTGGGTGGCGGATGCCGCCAGGATGGCGGGAATTGATATCCCTGTTTTTTGTCATCATCCCAAACTTGAACCTGTCGGTATGTGCCGCATGTGTCTGGTAGAAATTGGACGCCCCATGCTCGATCGCGCCACGGGTCAGGTGGTGATGGAGAACGGCCAGCCCAAGATCCAGTTCATGCCGAAACTCGAAACCGCTTGTACCAACCGCGTTTCAGAGGGCATGGTCGTCATGACCACAACCGAGAAAGCAGTCGATGGGCAAAAAGGCACGGTTGAATTTTTGCTTACTTCGCATCCGTTGGATTGTCCGGTTTGCGATAAGGGCGGCGAATGTCCGCTTCAGAATTTGACCATGGCTTTTGGCCCGGGCAACAGTCGCTTCAGTTATGACGAGAAACAGCATCTCGAAAAACAGGTTCCGCTGGGTGAGTTGATCTGGCTTGACCGTGAACGCTGTATTCAATGCGCGCGCTGTATCCGCTTTCAGGATGAAGTTGTAGGCGAATCAGTTCTCGGTTTCGATCAGCGCGGACGCACCACGCAGATCATTTCAATATCCGACCCCGGGTTTGATTCTGTTTTCTCAGGCAATACAACAGATATATGCCCGGTCGGCGCGTTGACCACTACAGACTTCCGCTTTGGCGCGCGTCCATGGGAACTTGAAGCGCAGGCTTCCATTTGTACGCAATGTCCAGTCGGATGCAACACCACCTTGAATACCCGTCGCGAAGCCATGGCTGGCGGCGACATTGTCGTCAAACGGGTCATGCCGCGCCAAAATGAAGAAGTAAATGAAATTTGGCTGTGCGATAAAGGCCGCTTTGCTTATCATTATACCGAGAGCAAGAAACGATTAACCAAACCTTTGATCCGCAAAGATGATAAGTTGGCGCGCGCTTCATGGGATGCCGCCACTAAATTAGCCGCAGAGAATTTTTCGAAGGCAAAAAAGGATTTTGTCGTACTTGCCTCAGGCCGACTCGCGAATGAAGACCTGTTCAACTTGAAGTCACTTTCAGATCATGCGGGTGGAACGGCGATCCTGTATTCAGACATGGGTGGCGGTGATGTGACTGCGCTCGTGGGTGTCGGGCAGGGCACGAACATCGGCAAGATGGGCTTGGGCGATGCGATTCTCGTGATCGCTTCGGATCTATATCAAGAAGCGCCGATCTGGTGGCTGAGGGTCAAACAAGCCGCAGACCGTGGCGCGACTTTGATCGTTGCCAATCCGCGCGAAACCAAAATGGACCGATTTGCGAAATTCAACATTCGTTATGCCTATGGTGATGAAGCCAAGACGGTCAACGATTTGAGCAAAAAAGGCAGGATCGCCGATGAATTCGCGAAGGCGAAGAATGCTGTCGTTTTCTATGGCAGTGAGGGGCTTGGGTTGAATGGCACATCAGGTCTCGCATCTGTATGTGCAACCCTTTTGAAAGAGACCGATCATATCGGCAAGCCAAACAATGGTTTGGTGGGTGTCTGGCAGAGAGTCAACGATCAGGGCGCATGGGAAGTTGGTTTCCGCCCCGAATATGATCTGGAAAAAGCGCTCAAAGGAAAATCTGTTTACATCGTTGGCGCAGACCCCGTCGGTGATTCACCCGCGTTGGCGAAAGCTCTCAAAGGCGCGAAGTTTGTGGCCGTGCAGGATATTCTCGAAACCGCCACCACAGAAATTGCAGATGTGGTTTTCCCTGCGCAGGCTTTTACAGAACGCGAAGGGACATTTACTTCTGGGGAGCGACGTGTCCAGCGGTTTTATGCGGCTGTGCCAGTGAAGGGTGATACAAAACCAGATTTTGCGATCACGTCACAGATCGCCAGACAGATGGGCATCATTCTTGAAGGTACGTCCGCTTCGGTGGTGTTTGATATTCTTGCAAATTCGCTCGATGCGTTTACTGAATTGAATTACGAAAAACTTGCCGAGGTACATGGTCAATGGCCGATCGTTGGGCGCGGTGACTTGTACTACGGCGGCACAACTTATGAGAACACACAGGGCTTGGGTGTACAACTCGTCCCGACCTCTCAAGCTGGGGAAACGGTGCGCATCCCGAAGGTCAGAAAAGAAGCGCTTCTTCGTCCAAAAGAAAAAGAACTGTTGGCAGTCCCTGTCAATAAATTATATGACCGCGGTGTGACCATTAATCCCGCGCAATTATTGGACGGGCGTATTGGTGAAGCGACTGTTACATAGCATCCCTCTGCTGCCAAAAATTTAGGTGTCGCGGCAGGCGCGCGTGTGAAGATCAGTTTCGACGGGGAGACGGCAGAAGTGGTCGTGAAGATAGACGATACGATCTCGGCCGGCGTGGCGCTGGTGCCGCGCAGTATGGGTATCGCGATCCGTGAACCTGTTGTGGCGCATGTCCTACAGACAGGGAAGGTTAAATAATTACCAAATTACCAATTAAGTAATTGGTAATTTGTCATAGGTAAAACGAGGATTTTTATGGATTGGACTAATTGGCTTGAATGGGTAATTAAAGGATTTGTACTCTGCCTGATCTTGTTGACGGGCTTTGCGTATCTGACCTGGTATGAGCGCCGTGCGCTGGCACGCATGCAGGTGCGCGTGGGTCCGAATCGTGCGGGACC
>JANODZ010000505.1:0-15655 GCA_031412935.1 Anaerolineales bacterium | reverse complement strand
GTGTCAGCTGGTACGCATCCACGATTGCGCATGACGCCACCCATGCAGAGATATACGCTCAATACCAACAGGCACATCCCGGCGAGTCTGTGCCGGAGGATGTCTATGGCGGCGTGACAATAGAACGGTTCTGCATCGGCTACCAACTGGAAGTGGCAAAGCGCATCGGCGCACCGCAAAGCGAAATTGATTATCTATCCAGTTTAGACGGCACACACTGCGACGTGGATCGCGATGGCGATTGTGACTGGAATGATTATCTGAACCGTAATTGGTAGCTGCCCGAGGGGAAGAAAGAAATAGTCAAAATTGATCCCAGGCGATAAGCAAAAATACCTAAATTCCTCGTTAATCCAAATCCTATATTTGCTGATAAAATAACCGCGAAAGTCTTAACCACTTTTTCAATGTCAGCTCAAAATGTAAGGATACCTACTTTTTCATGAAATACAACTTCCGTCTTTTTTGGCGCTCCTTCTATCGCTCGTTCTTCGACTCAAAAAATACCACGGCCCGCCTCACTCGAAAACGCTTTATTTTTCTGGCGCTTTTTTACACGGTCTGGCCGCTCGGATCACTTGTCCATTGGTTTTGTTTCTGGCTGGACGACATCCTTTTCCCCGCATATAAAAATTATCGAATCGAAAAACCATTGTTCATCCTCGGCAATTTACGCAGCGGGTCAACCTTTCTGCACCGCCTGCTTTCACGAGACACGGAAACCTTCACCAGTTTTACCACCTGGGATATTTACCTGACCCCATCCGTCACACAAAAGAAGATCACACAGTTTTTCGCGTGGATGGATACCAAATATTTCAGAAACACCTTTCACCGATTGCTCCATAAATTTGACCGCGCCACACTCGGCAAATTAAAGATCCATCCCATCTCCTTCTTCCAACCCGAAGAGGATGAAAACATCCACCTGCATATTTGGGATGGTTTCTTTGTCACTTTCCTTTTCCCGTTTATGGACGAGATGCCAAACTATCTTCACTTCGACGAGGCTCTGAGCGCCGCGCATAAAAAAAGCATCATGACGTTTTACAAATCCATGTTACAGCGGCATATGTATGCAACCGGGAAAAAATATTTCGTAGCCAAAAATCCGGGCTTCAGCGCAAAGATCGAATCGCTGACCGAATTCTTTCCCGAAGCGCGGATTATTTATCTGGCCCGCAATCCATTAGACATGCTGCCCTCGACCGTATCGTGGATCAATTATGCGCGGCGGGTCTTCACCGACCCCGTGGCTGGGTACCATTATTTGGATGAAATCGTGGACATGACTCAACACTGGTACAGTCACCCGCTAAAATATTTAGACGCGCATCCCTCGCCCCGGCACCTGATCATAAAATACGACGATTTGATCCAACGCCCCGAGCAGGTCATCCGCGCATTTTATGAACAATTTGGCTATCCCGATAAACCCGGCCTGCCCGTGATCATTGACCGCGCCGTAAAAGAGACTCTCTCCTTCAACAGCGATCACATTTATTCATATGAAGAAATGGGTTTCACCCGCGAACAGATCATAAAGTTGTACCCCGAGGTATTTAAACGATTTAATTTTGAAACCCGCGAGCCGTTTATTGAAAAAGTAAGCGCGTCCAGCGCGGCCGATAAAAAAATATAAAAATACATAGTCTCTGCAGCGACATGCTATTTTCACGGAAAATACTGTATCAGCAATTGATTTGCATATTCACCGTACACGCCATCCACATCCACGCTATGTACATACTTCAATTTATCGAACGCAGCGGCGCGATTGCCTTGCGCGAGATAGGTCATGCCAAGATGAATGTGCGCGGGCAAATGATCGGGAAAACGCTTAATTACATTAAGCAAGGTTTGTTCGGCATTGGCGTACCTCCCCGATGAGAGATACGACCAACCCAAGGCATCCAAAGCCAGTGGATCTTCAGGCGCAAGCTGCACGGCTTTTTCTGCAGCGGGTAAACCAACATCCTCCAGGCGGACTCCGTTTTCAGCGCAAAAGACAGTCAGAAGTCTCCAGTATTTTGAATCACGCGGTGCAAGCTCGGTCGCATGTTGATAAGCCGCCAGCGCGGCGACAAGGTCACCAAGATTGAACTGCGCATTCCCAATCTCAGCCTGCCAAACGGGATTGGCCGGTTCGTATTTTGCAGCCAGTAAATATTCACTGAGCATCCGTGAATAATTTTTCTGACGACTCCAATATAAGCCGCGCAAAGCCCGCACAACAACGGATGTGGAATCAAGGGTCACAGCCCGATCAAGCTCAGCGAGTCCCACCAAATCTGTTTGCTGTTTTGCTTCTCCAAGCCATGCCCAAGCCTCGGCATTCTCAGGGTTTAGTTCGATGGCTTTCTCAAACGCTGCAATGGCTAAATCCCAATCTTGCACCAAGCCCAGGGCACGGCCGATCGTCACCATTTTTTGTGATTTATCGGGTTGGGTGGCAGATAGATTCAAAGCCGCGCGCAATGTATGCACCGCGGAATCCATCTCAGGGTCGAGGGAAGCAGCGCGCATCAAATTTGGAAGAGCCAGTTCAGGATCAAGTACCATCAATAATTGCCCGAGTCTGTATCGGCCGAAGGCATCTCCCGTTGCCAAAAAAAGTTGATGCTCTAAAGCCCCGCGCTCGGCATCCCAATTTTTTTGTTGACGATATACGTGAGCCAGCAGGCTGTAAAGATCGGCCGAATCATAAAATTGCAAACCTTGTTCAAGTGTGGCGATTGCCAATTCATGATCGCCTAAGTATAAATATGAAGAACCGAACCAGGCCCAGCCTTCCTTGGAGAGTGAGGATGCATGCGTAAAATATTCAATGGCTGCGGTTGGATTTTTATTTAAGGCTGCGGCAATCCCAGCTTTTTCCCATAAATCACCGCGCCAAATTAAGAGACGCGCAGCTTGTTCAAAAGATTCGGTTGCATTGGCATAGTTCTGCGCGGCAAAATCAACTTCAGCACGCCTGAGGTCGGAGTAGCCGTTGAAAATAATTGGTAAGATGATGGCTGCCAACAATGCCGAAATTGTAAGTAAAACGGATTTTTTTATGATCAACATCGTAATGATAATTATACGTTAGCGAGCCATAATTTTTTGAACTCGCAGTATAATAATAGACAAAATGAGCGCATTTTCCAGTTTAATTCTTACCCAACTCACCGTTCCCCCCGGGGATTTAATATTTTACATTGTACTTGTATTTGCGATTTCAAGCGCACTTCAATCCTCGTTTAACCATTGGCGCTCGAGTGAATTCCCGCAGGCGCGACGCGCGGTGGCGGGTTTGGGCGTCCTGCTTGCGGCACAAGTTGTTATGTTCCTTTTCAGCGGACTTGGCTGGCAACACCTTATTAACCCAACAGCGATTCTGCCCCCGATGGATCGCGCATTCATTGTATTTGGAATCATCTGGATCACATGGCTGTACGGTTTTCCGGAACCAAGCCGCGGCGCAGATGCGGCGGCGGGATTGTTGAGTTTACTGATCTTTACCGCGCTGGGATTAAGTTTACTAACCTGGCAGCCACAAATCACAACCCACAATTACAACCAAACTCTTGACGATTGGTATTGGCAAATCGGTTCATTAATCGCCGCGCTGATTGGAATTGCGATTCTATTCGTCCGCAGGCCGGATGGCATGTGGAATGGAATTATGCTGTTGACCCTTGGATGCCTCGGTCATGTGGGTCATTTGCTTTTCCCGATTGAAGGAAATTATTCGGGTATTGTACGCCTTGCGTATATGGCCGCATTTCCAATATTGCTGACCTTGCCGCAACGGTTCACCACAGCTTCTCCTTCATCAATCGGGGCATCCACGCGCTTAACTACGGAAAAATCAGATGCGGAACTGATAGAACGCAGACGTTATAGCACTGATCCAAAAACCTTTCATGCCATGCTGGCGCTCGCAGCAGAATCAAACCCTACAAAAGTGAGCCGGGCCATAACGCGTGCGATTGCGCAAACCATGCTTTCCGACCTGTGCTTTATGATCTATCTTACCGACAACAACAATCAAATCGTGATCGCGGGTGGTTATGACTTAATCCGCGAAGACGGCCTGGAGGGCGGTTCACTTAACAAGACCTCCATACCCATGTTAGCCAATGCGTTACAGCGCGGCCGGCCTTTGCGAATGCCTTCGAGCAGCACTTCTGCAGATATTAAAGGGCTTGGCGAAATCCTCGGTTTAACCAACCCAGGCCACTTATTATGCGTCCCCATCCTTACTGCGGAGAAGGAATCGCTGGGCGGAATTTTATTACTTTCCCCGTATTCTGATCGTATTTGGACGGCGGAAGACCAGGCTTACCTGTCAAACATCGCAACCTCCCTGGTACCGATCATTAAGCGAAGCCAGAAGACAAACAAACTGGAAACAGAAAGTACGCATGCGCTCACGCAAATTACAGATCTGGAACGCCATATTCAGCAGCTTACGAAACAGTTAGATGAGGCGCAGTCAGAAAATCAGAGGGAGGGGTTAAGGGAAAACACGCATGCGCTCCTGCAAATAGCAGATCTGGAACGCCAGGTACAACAGCTTACTCAACAATTAGATGAGGCGCAGTCAGTAAATCAAAAGGGCGGCTTGGAGGAAATGGCATCCATGTTTATCGCGCAGGATGAATCCCAACGCATCCTTGATCAATTAAACTCCGGAAACGCTGAATCAATCCCGGGCAAAAGCCCCTCATCGTCACCTTCGTCGACTCAGATCGAACATGAATTGAAAATGAGCTTGCAAGAGGTTGCCCGATTGCAAAATCAACTCATGGAAGCAAACATTAAAGCGCAAAGACTTGAAAAAAGCAATGACACAGGCAAAAGCACAGAACAGGCTGAAGTCATTACTTCGATTTCACAGGAATTACGCCAGCCGCTATCATCAATTGTTGGATATACCGAATTGCTTCTGGGCGAATCAGTGGGCATCCTCGGCGCATTGCAACGCAAATTTGTGGAGCGGGTCAAGGCGTCTACGGAACGGATTCACAGTTTGATCGATGACTTAATCCACATCACCACGCTTGAAACGGATTTAAACGATCTCAAACCATCCCCAGTGGACCTAAATAGCGTAATTGATAATGCCATGACTTACACAAGCGGGCAAATACGTGAAAAAAATATTTCCATGCATCTTGAATTACCAAAAAAACTCGCGCCTATTCATGCTGATCGAGAAGCGCTTCAACAGATCCTCATTCATCTTCTGCAAAACGCTGGAGCCGCTTCTCCTGATGAAGGTACAGTCAGCTTAAAGGTTCAAACGCAAATAGAGCAGAATACAGAATTCATTCTCATCCAGGTGGCAGATAACGGAGGCGGCGTCTCAGAGGAAGATATACCACGCGTATTCACCCGCCTCTATCGTGCCGATAATGTACTCATTCAGGGAGTTGGCGATACAGGTGTTGGTCTTTCAATAGCAAAAACTCTGACCGAAGCGCAACATGGACGCATTTGGGTGGAAAGTGAACAGGGGGTTGGATCAACATTTAGCGTATTGCTGCCGATCGCTGCCCCTTCAGAAATAAAACTAAAAGCTAAAGGAACGAAATAATGCAAGGATTGCGCGGTTTTATTAACGCGCTGGTAGTGGCATTGATTTCAGCGGGATTAATAATCGGCGCTTTATCCATTTCACTCGTAGAGTTTGTGCCGCAGTCGGTTTCGATTGCGACGAATATGTTAATAGAGTCTCCCGCACCTATTACCGCTACTTTAACCCTTCCCGCGACGATCGCGCCAACGATTGGACGTGAATCACCCATCCCCATCTTTACACCCACATTAACAAATACAATCCTTCCCCCGCCAGCATGCCACCCTCCATTCGGTTGGGGACAAATCATAATTCAGGCTGCAGATACACTTGAGAATATCGCGGCGCGTTACCGCGTCAGCAAAGATGACCTGCGCCGCGCAAACTGTTTGCTGAGTGATATCCTGGTGGCAAATACAATTTTATACGCACCGTCCGCGCTGACGAGTACACCTGCCGCATGTGATCAGGGTGAAGTTGGATGGGTAAAGACCTATGCAGTGAAAGCGGGCGAAACACTTTATGGAATCGCATCCAATCACTACACATCTGTTGAGTTATTGAAGTCTGTGAACTGTCGGGTAAGTGAACTGATTCTTGTCGGCGAAATACTTTGGGTTCCTAATGTTGCTACACGAACTCCTTTACCCCAAACTTTGCCAGGCGTCGTCAAATCTGTGACTGCATATCCCACCGAGCCATTAACCTTAACAGTGCTGCCGTTCACAGCTACAATTATTTCAACCAATACTCTCCTGCCATTTACCTTAACCCCCGCTATTCCGGCTCCGTAAACACAACAATCCAATCGGGTAATGGAAATCATGGAAGTTTGGTTTATAGATCCAATAGGCAGAATTTAATAATGATTTACAAGGGAATGAAATAGGCCGGGTATATCATAAATGAAATCATTTATTAATTATTCACTATATATAATATTTACAGTTTTTTTATGCGCATGTGGAGCCTCAGTGCAGGCAGCGGAACAGTCTGCGCTTTCGTTTGTATTGATTACCTCCGCGCCAAATGCATCTCCGACCCCAACACCATTTCAACCATCCCAGTTTACGCCAACACTACCGTCTATATTGTCTTACGGCGCCAGCACATTAACACCAGAACAATTCCTCCCAACTGGCACAGCCTCTTTAACCCCGATTCCCCCCCTCAACCCAAGTTCCACTGTGGACCTCAATCTACTTTTTCCAACAAATGCTGCGCCGCCTGTTGCGCAATTAATTGCGATCAACCCCACCGCTCTCTCAGCTCTGACCGATCACAAAACCATTAATTTTTTATTGATCGGCTCAGACAAACGCCCTGGCACATCCTATCGTACCGATACACTTGTGATCGCGATCGTCTGGCTCGAAGAAGGTCAAGTCTCGCTGATCTCAATTCCACGTGATCTATGGTTATATATTCCCACAGTCGGCATGCAGCGAATTAATACCGCATACCAAAGCGGGGAAATTTTCGGCTACGCAGGCGGTGGAGCGGGCTTATTAAAAGATACCATCACCTACAACCTTGGAATTCGCATTGACCACACCGCCATGGTTGAGTTCGATGGCTTTCGCCGAATTGTTGATACTCTTGGCGGAATCGAAATGCCGATATCGTGCACGTTCACGGACTGGCGCTTGATCGATCAATCTTATGACCCGGAAAATGAAAACAACTGGTGGCTTTATACAGTAGGGCCGGGTCAGGTACATATGGATGGAGAGCTGGCGCTCTGGTATGCGCGTTCACGCTCCAAATCCAACGACTTCGATCGCGGTCGCCGGCAGCAGGAAGTAATCCGCACCCTCTTCGCAAAAGCATTACAAACAAACACTTTCAGTAAAATCCCGCAACTTTATAATGATTTCTCCAGCACCGTCATCACCGACCTGGGCATTTCTGATCTATTGCGCATGTCTCCGTATGCAGTCAACTTTACGAATGCAAATATTCGCGGTTATTATATTCGCCCGCCTTATGTCAGCGAGTGGACAACGCCCGGCGGCGCATCTGTACTTTTACCAAACGAAGCCGAACTGAGTCAATTGCTAATCAAAGCCACTACCTTATCCCCGTACGCAGCTGCGCGAATCCCCATCACAGTGGAGGTGCAAAACGGTTCTCCACACGATACCTGGGAAGCCCTGGCCGCATCACGCCTCAACTACGCAGGTTATAATACTGCTTTATCGACAGCTGATCGCCGAGACTATGCCAATTCTGTGATCGTGGATTTCACGCCCGCGCAGGATGCGACTCAAAGACAGACGATCCTCTCCACCCTCAACCTGTTTTCCGCAAATGTAATTTCCCTCCCCGACGCAAACAGCCCAGTTCAATATCGAGTCGTAATAGGTAATGATTACGAGCTGTGTTTTCAACCCCAGGATCTTTCACACTAATAAGAAATCGATCTTCAGAATATATTTTAAAGAATCTTCTTATATGAGTTTAACCATGGAAAATGTTTTGGCATTACCCTGTTGACATTCGGCTTTAGTTTCGTTAAACGATACGAAAAGGCTATGCGCTATAATATGTATTTAAAAGGAAATGACCATGACTAAAGCAAATGATTTTGCACATATAAGCTCAAAGACCCTGCTGCCCCCGTCCATCAACGGCTGGGAAATGTTCATGATCGACCAGGGCCGTTCACCCAATACGGTCAAGGCTTTCCTTTCAGATGTCCGCCTCTTAACTCAATTTCTCTCCCCCGATCAATCCATTGGCTCCATCAAGACAGAGGATCTCAACCGATTCTTTGCGTGGATGGAAAAAGAGCGGGGCATCCCCTGTAGTCCGAAGACCTTATCACGTCGGATTACATCTGTAAAATCATTCTTCCGCTGGCTGAATCAATATGGCGTATTAACTTTGGATCCTGCAGAAAAAGTTTTGCAGCGTTCGGCCATCAGTCCCCTCCCGCAAGTGCTCACGGATGATGAATATGAGGCGGTTCTGCTTGCGGCAGATCGTCAGCGGCGGGAGAAAAAACCAGATGCCCGTTCCTTTACACTTGTTTATCTTATTCTCACCACAGGCATCAAGAAAAGCGAATGCCTCGGAATTCATCTTAACCATATAGACCTCGATCCGAAGAACGGGCCGAATGTTTTCATCCGCTATGCCAGCCCAGCCAATCGTTACAAGGAACGCAAGATAGTATTGGACGATGATTGGATCACTGCATACAATGAATATTTAATCCAATATAAACCTGTAGATCAGGTCTTCGCATGGTCACCGCGCAGGCTGGAGTATCTGCTTGAAGATATCGGCGCGGAAGCCAGCCTGACCAAACACCTGTCTTTCGATATGTGCCGCTGGACTTGCGCGCTGCGTGATTATCAGGCCGGCTTGGAACCAGATTCCATCCGCCAAAAACTTGGTGTATCCAAGATCCAGTGGCGTGAACTGTTCATAAAGATAAAACAATTAAATGGTGATATAAAATAAAACTCTCTGCTTATCATGCGGGGAGTTTTTATTATCGATTTTTCTTAAGCGGGTTTGATAAATAAAAATAGAAGGCCTTTCTGGTTGAAGCCGTCAAGCGGCAGGAATGTGAGGGCCGATAGCCCGCCACCCAAAAGATTTCATCTCCCGCGCACAATAAAGGCCAATGCTCACGCACCCTGTGCGGCACCTTCTCATTGACAAAGAAATCGGAGATTTTTTGTGAATGACCCTGCATGCCAAGTGGGAAAAAGCGATCCCCCCGGCGGCGCACACGTAATTCCAGCGAATCGGGAATTTGTTCCGCATCCAGCCAGACTCTGAAGGGGTCTTCATTTCTTTCAGCTTCCGCCCTCGCCAAATCATCGAGTGGAGTGTAATTAGAATATAATTTCCAACTGCCCATCAATTCAATTTGACCAGGAATCGAAATTGCTATCGATCTGCCATCCGGCAGTTGCGGCCAAAGATTAATGGGTAATTTTGAATTGGTCTTACTGATAAAAATAAGATCATTTTCAATATAAAGACGCAAGCCGGCTTTTAGATCAACGACAGCGGACGTAGACAGGTCTTTGATCAAGTGGGTGGCGCGTTCGAGGGTTAAAAAATCCACATCAATATCCGGCTGGAGAGTCTGCATGGCTTTTTTGATCAGATTGCGTTGAAGGCTGAGTGAATTTTTGGAGAGCAAATTAAAGTCAAGGGTGATGACTCCCTCATCCACCGCGATCATTATTTCATGCCAGGCAGTCTCAAGCAATTCCAGCATAAAGGCATGGTCACCTTTTAGAGTTTCCGACATACGCAAAACAGCGTCACGGAATTTAGGGTTGTAATTTTCAAGTTCGGGAATCAACGAATGGCGAATGCGATTGCGTTGAAAATTAAAGGAATCGTTGCTTGAATCATAATGCGGGCTAAGATCGTTTGCCGCGCAAAATTTGATTGTTTCTTCACGCCGCATATCCAACAGCGGACGTACAATGGGAATCTCCGCGTCAAATATTTTAACGATCGACTTATATGGCATGCCTTTCAAGCCTGCGAGTCCACTGCCGCGCAGGAAGTGCATGAGAATTGTTTCCACCTGATCGTCGGCGGTATGCCCAACCGCCACAGCTTGTGCATTATGCTTGCGAGCCAATTTAAACATGAATTGATAACGCAGGCTGCGGGCGGCCTCTTCAAGCGAAAGTTTCTCGTGATCTGCGAATGCGCGCACATCGGCGCCATTTATAATGCAGTCGAGAATCAAACGCGCGGCGGTCATCTCAACCATCCGCGCATCTTGACTCGATTCAGGGCGAAGTTGATGATCAAAATGAGCAATGATCAGTGAGTAACCCGCCTGCCTTAATATTTCCATCAAACACAAACTATCGGGTCCGCCTGAAACACCAACAATGATCGGGCGATCTTTTACAAGACCACACCCATCTCTCAAAATTGCTTCGAAATTTTCTGACATGTTTAAATTTTCTGGCATTCGAAATCAAAATTACAACTGATACAACTCGACCAGCACCCCGCCTGTTGACTCGGGGTGGATGAAGGCGTATTTTTTTCCATCCGCCGCGATCTGTGGTTCCTGATTGATCAGGCGGATATTCTTTGTCTTCAACTGAGCCAGCATTCCCTCGATATCATCCACTTCAAGACAAATATGGTGCAGGCCGGGTCCTCGCCTGGCAAGATATTTTGCAATACCGGAGTCATCTGAAGCAGGCATGACTAATTCTATCTCTGCCCCTGCGACAGGCAGAAATGCAACTTGCGATTTTTCAGCAGGTACATCGCGCAATTCGTGAAGGTGAATCCCCAGCGCATCGCGCCAGAATAAAAGGGATTTTTCCAAATCGTCCACGACGACAGCAATATGGTTGACAGCTTTGATCTTAGCCATAGTAATCCTTGTGGGTCGGATTTTAGTTCTTATTTAACCTGAATTCGGGTTAGTGAATCGGGACGCTGAAAAACGCTAATTTCGCTGATAAAAAAGAAAAAAATCTGCGTTTTCTGCGTTCATCAGCGTCCAAAATAAGTGGTTGGTATTTATCCCGAACTGACGTTATTTAATAATTTCAAGCACCGTCGGCAGGGCTTTCTCGACCCAGAGCTTGTACATTTTTCCAGAGGGGTGTAATCCATCAAAGGCAATCAAAAAGGGATCCTCCACAGCCTGCCGTGAAACGGGGGTGATATCCACATAATGTGCGCCAACAGACTCGGTCTCTTCGCGGTTAACAGTATTATATAAATCAATTTCATTTGAGATCAGGCCGGCATCCCGGCCTGCTGCAAAAGGTGTAACTCCCCAATCCGGAATCGAAAGGACCAATACACGATTCACATCTCCTGCCGCGTATTCAATAGACTTAATAAGCAGAAATCGAAATTGCTGACGATATTCGTCAATACTGGAACCACGATATTGATTGTTCACACCAATTAACAATGAAACCAGATCGTATTTACCGATAGGTGGATTCGCTTGAATTCCCTGCCATAGTTCCTCCGTCGTCCAACCCGTGCGAGCGATAATGGTGACATCCACTCTCCCCGCAAATTGGTTGGAGGATTTTAGAATCTCAGCCAGCTGATTCGGCCAGCGCTCATTTTCAGCGACGCTTTCACCGATGGTATACGAATCGCCCAGGGCAAGATAACGAAATGTTTGAATTGATGGAACAGGCGTCGTCACGGGGCCTCCGCAGGAGATCAGGAATAAAAGCACAAAAAGTTTTATTATCCGCACCGCTTGATTAAACCACAGACAGACATTCTTGCGAATGTCTGTCTGTGGTGAAGTTAATTTAACCCGAAGAGTTAATCAACAACAATCTCGCAAAGCGGACACAGCCTCGATTATGAGTGGGCTGTGAAGTGGTCTTTTTTCACCGAAGCATGCGTGGCGTCCCGAAAAGGCGAGGATCAGGGGCACAGGGATTTTCTCTATTTTATTCTTTATGAATTCACAAATAGGGGATAAAATCAAATATATCACATGGATAAAACCGGGATTTATATCATCACCAACGAAAAAGAGGCTGCCCACGATCTGCGTGAGCACCTGACAAAACTGGGCTATCGAGTCGTTGGAATCGCAACGTCTAACGAAGGAATCATCGCGAAAATCGAAACGGTCAAACCGGATTTAATTCTGACGGATATTCGTTTGAATAAAGATGGGGAGGGAATCAAAACCGGGCAGCTGATCCATTCAAACTACAACACCCCTATTATTTACATAACAGGATCTGTCGGCGAGACAACCATCAAACGCGCCAATTCAACGGGTACGTTTGGTTATATCTTTAAACCCTTCGACGAGAAACAGATCTATGCAACAATTGAAACGGCGCTCTTAAGGAATCGCTTGGAATCAGAACTTCGCGAAGGCAGGCGCTGGCTCAACGCAGTTTTGGATGGCATTAACGATGGCGTGATCGCGCTGGACGATCAAAGGATGATCAGATTCATTAACCCAATTGCAGAACAATTGACGGGTTGGAGTGAAATTGAGACGATGGGCAAGATGCTCCATGAGGTTTTTATATCCATTGATGAAGAGTCTCGTGAAAGGGTTGAATTTTATGGCATAGAGAAGGTTTTTCACCCAAAAAATACTGACCCAAGATTTGAAGGATTGCTGGTATCAAAAAGCGGCGAGACATTCCCCATCGAAATAGATTTTACAATCATAAAAGATGACCATGGCATGGCCTCAGGTATGGTACTGGTATTTAGAGATATTACAAAACGAAGGGAGGCAATACGCGAGATCCAAAGGCAAAGAGAGCGCGCTGAGGCGCTGGTGGAAACCGCCGCGCGCTTGAACGTTCAACTCGAATTGAAATCCGTTCTTGATACGGTTTGTAGTATCAGCAACCAAGCCCTCCAGGCAAGCGCAACAGCAGTATTCCTACGGGATGCCAAGCAGGCTGTATACCACAACTTAGCCACCTATACCCAGTTGACAGACTTGGAAAAATATAAAGGGGTCAGATTTGAAATTCCTGGAAGTATGTTTGAATCTTTTTTGTCCGAAGAAAACCCGGTGAACCTGATCAGCGACATTCAGAGTTACCCAAACCCACCCTATTTGGAAATATTCAGGGAGCAAAATATCCATACCATGGGAATTGCCGGGTTATATCGGCAACATGATCTTGTCGGTGTTTTGGTCTCGATCTATATCGGAGAGCCATTCCATCTCCCCGAGGATACGATCGCGCTTCTCAAGGGATTGGCAGACCAGACCGGGATCGCGATTGCGAACGCTACTTTTTTTGAACAGATTCACACCAGCCGTGAGCGACAACAATCTCTTGCCCGTCAGTTGGTGGAGATCCAGGAAGATGAAAGGCGCAGTTTGTCACGTGAACTCCACGATGAGATCGGACAAATGCTGACCGGCCTGCAATTTTCCATTAAATCCATCATGGTAGAGTCCGATGAAGATAAGAGGAATAAACTCGATCAAATTCAAATCCTGATTAGCGCAATCATTTCCCAGATTCGTGAACTCTCCATAAATCTGCGACCCAGCCTGCTGGACGATCTGGGGATTCTCCCAACGTTGACCTGGTATTTTGACCGCTACGAAGCCAAGACCGGCATTCGAGTTGGTTTTAATCATCAAAATCTCGATCAGCGTTTTTCTCCCGAACTTGAAATCACCGCATTTCGAATCGTTCAAGAGGCGCTTACGAATATTGCCCGCTATGCGGAAGCAGAAAGCGCGGATGTGAAAATGAATATTTTTGATTCTGTGATGCAGGTGGAAATCCATGATCAAGGCCGGGGTTTTGATATCACGGTTCTATCCAAAAATCAATCCGTTGGAATTGAAGGCATGCGTGAGCGTGTATTTGCCATTGGCGGCATGCTTGAAATCCAATCGCAGGCAGGTAAAGGGACCCATATCCAGGCAAAACTTCCGATCGCAGGTCAATTAGAAAGAAGAACCCATGAACGTAACCATCCTTCTGGCAGATGACCATCCGTTTGTGCGCCGGGGTGTACGAAACCTTCTCGAAGCGGAAGTGGATTTTTCAGTTGTCGGAGAAGCAGAGGATGGTCTGCAGGTTGTCC
Source organism: Anaerolineales bacterium (assembly GCA_031412935.1). Classification (GTDB taxonomy): domain Bacteria; phylum Chloroflexota; class Anaerolineae; order Anaerolineales; family Villigracilaceae; genus Villigracilis. The sequence continues at coordinate 1,524 of JANODZ010000505.1, read as the reverse complement.
AATTGGCGGAGAAACTTAAACCAGACATCCTGATAGTGGATATTATGATGCCTAATCTCAATGGGTTGGAAGTCCTGAAGCAGGTCGGACATCGTTCACCAAACACCCGCAAGATCGTCCTTTCAATGCATAGCGCCGACCCCTATGTGGTGGAAGCCTTTCGTTCTGGCGCATGCGGATATATTCTGAAAGACGGCGCCCCTGATGAGTTGATCAACGCCATTCGCCATGTACTGCTTGATAATAATTACTTAAGCCCAAAACTTCCAGAGCGGCTGCTGGCGGCGTTAACAGAATCCACGGGAAACATTGAACAGGATAAATACGAGACTCTCACAAATCGTGAGCGTGAGATTTTTCAAATGACAGCGGAAGGCAGAACCAGCCAGGAAATTGGGGATAGACTCATGATCAGTCCCCGCACAGTTGAAGTACACCGCAGCAATCTCACAAACAAATTGGGGATAAAAAACCATGTTGACTTGATTCGAATTGCAATCAAACGTGGGATTCTCCCGATCGACGATTAAAACCCCTCTATCTAGAGCTTGCTTCAATAATTAGAAAGATCCACCTTGCGAACTTCGGGAAATTCCCCCGAAGTTTTTTTGGTTATCGCGGACAATTCTATAAACGCGTTTATTTATTTAATACGTAGTATTACGTATGTCCTTCCTGAGGCAACTCTGACATAATATTATCAATATGCCCGGCAGGTTTGTTATTAAATGGATTTGCAAAAAAAAATTATAAAAGGCTCATAAACAGGAGCTTCACAAGTGTTAATTCTACTCGGTAAAAAAATTCCTTTACAAAAATGGTGTCGAAAGGTTTGTAACCTGATCGTAGCCTTTTCGCTTGCGCTGATGAGTCTTGGCACACCCGGCACTACGGAAGTATCAGCCAACAGAAAATTTGTAGCCAAAGCCGATCCGCGCCTGTTACAGATGGCCGCTGATTACCCCAAATATATCTTTAAGGTCATTGTTCAGAAAGATGAAAAGAATAAGAACTTGAATATTGACAGTCCGGAACTGGCTGTGCAAAAGGGCGGCGGCAAAGTCAAGAAGAAACTTAAGCTGATCACAAGCTTCCCCGCTGAGCTAAGCGGTAAGGAAATCATAAAGCTTGCCAAGAATAAGAAAGTGCGTTGGATTTCCCTCGATGCGCCGCTGTTCTCTACAAACTCTTTTAACTTTACCGTTGTGGATAGGTTCAACGTTCTCGGTTCCTATAATGGAAACGATGGCGGCTACAATTGGAGCACGCCCTGGCAGGAGATCGGGGAAGCTGATGGAGCAAACGTCGGTGTGGTCTCTGTGACCAGCAGCCCGAATTGTGCTACACCGTACGATTGCCTGCGGTTCGATGGATCACTTTCACTCAGCGTTGATGGGTACGGCGTAAGCCGTCAAGTCAATCTTAGTGATGCGCCTTCGGCAACGTTAACTTTCAGCTATCGCCGCGACAGCGCTGAGGGAGATACAGGCAGCATCAGTGCGCAAGTTTCAGGCGATGACGGAG
>JANODZ010000504.1:0-6701 GCA_031412935.1 Anaerolineales bacterium | reverse complement strand
AAGACAGTGTTGAATGGGTTCGTCAGGTTCGCCGCGATCAGTGGAGAAACAGGGTATGAGTTTGACCCTTGTTGATACTGACATCCTGATTGATGCCGCTTTACAAGTTGATGACGCAATAAAATGTCTTGATTTTCTTGAGGAAACGTCATCTCTTGCAGTCAGCGTAGTTACTCAAATGGAGTTGATTATTGGCTGTCGTAATAAAGCTGAACTTCGCAAACTTGAACAGTTTCTCGAAAGATTTGAGATAATCCCGATCAATGAGAGGATTTCCAACATAGCGGCGGCATTGCTGAAAGCGTATCATTTGAGTCACGGCTTATTAACGGCTGATGCCTTGATTGCGGCTACAGCAATTGATCTCGATATTGATTTCACAACAAAGAATCAGCGTGATTATCGCTTTTTAGAAAAACTAAAATTACTTCAATATCCGATGAAATAAAAATAGATTTCCTTCATTTGGAAATCTATTTTTATTTATTCCTCCCAAACCGAATGATACGCCCCAATCGATTCAAAATATTTCACCATGCGCTGATAAAAGCCGTGATGGGTGATCGTGGCGCTGTCGCCGATGACGATCAACTTGCGGCGCGCGCGGGTCAGAGCCACGTTCATGCGGCGTGTGTCGGCCAGAAAGCCGACCTCGCCTTCGCGATTCGAGCGGACAAGGCTGACGATCACAACTTCTTTTTCGCGGCCTTGAAACCCGTCCACGCTGTCTATTTCTATGCCGCTGCTGCTCAAGCCGCCGTCGCCGGCGGCGGGGACGCCGCCTCGAGCAGATAATAACTCGCGCAGTAATTTCACTTGCGCTGAATACGGGCTGATGACGGCGATCATGCCGGGGCTTAATCCACATTCGATCAGTTCATTTACTTTTTTCACAACCAATTCCGCTTCGAGTGGATTCAATCGGCTGTCACCGTTGGGTTCTGTTTCTTCATCGTAACTTGCGCCCGCGGTGTCGATGAAATGCACGGGGCAACTTGTCAGCGGGGAATCTTTCACAGTGGGTAGATCAACTAACAGGGCGGTGCGAACCGATTCATCCGCTTGTAAACTGTTTTCGTAGAAGACATCCGAAGAAAAATTCATGATGTCGTTATGCATTCGATATTGCACGTTCAAGCGGCGTGAGATGCTTGGGCCAATATCTGCCAGCAAACGTTCCATCAGGCTGATGCCAAATCCGCCTTTGACGGCTTCGCCTGAAATAACGGTTGGCGGCAATTGAAAGTGATCTCCTGCGAGAATGAGACGCTGCGCATATTGTAGGGGAATCCATGTGACAGGCTCCGTGCTCTGACTGGCTTCGTCCATAATGCACCAATCAAAATATTTACCTTCAAGCCGATCACGGTCGAGGCCGGTGGCTGTGGCGCAGACGATGCGTGCCTTACTCAAAATACCGCTTGTAATATGCTCTTCGATCTTACGCGCTTCCCTGAGCATATCTTTTGATTCCTGCCGCATGGCCTGCTTCGCGCCGGGTTCTGGTCTTGCGCGTGTGTATCTTTCAGCCTGCCCGCGCAGAGCATAGGCATCGCGCGTGAGTTTGTTTGCAATTTTTACATCAGGATGATTTTCAACCAGCAGGTCGAGTGTATGTTCGCGCAGTTCTGGCGTGACCCGCGCGGGGTGCCCAAGCCGAATGGCATTCTCGCCCGCCGCGATCAGCCGCTCCAATAAATTATCCACCGCGAGATTGCTCGAAGCCACCGCCAGCACAGTTTGTCCGTTGCGTGTGATCTGCGCGATCAACTCCACCAGCGTGGTGGTCTTTCCCGTCCCAGGCGGCCCGTGGATGATGGCTACATCTTCTGCGCTTAATGCAAACTGCACCGCTTCGATCTGTGATGGATTTAAATTTTGATTCAATACTTGAATGGGTTTGATTTTTTCAAAGACAGGCCCAACAGAACCGATCAGCACATCGCGTAATACTTCCAGCCGTGACCCTCCGCTTGCGCCGCGCGCCAACTCCATGGCCTGTCTTTGCCTGGCACGCGATATCTCATCTGTAGCACGGTCGATTCGAAACGTGGGTCTTTCTGACTCAGCTTCAATAAATTGATTGACCGCGATCTGAATCGCATCCCGGCGGATATTGCTGACGATTCCGCGCCAGCCGTTTTCATTGGTTGATGAAGAACGATTCTCTTCTGTGACGATGACTGGGCTGCCAACCCCAAGCCTTGTCCACGGGAGAGAGAGAGTCTCGTTGCGTTTGCCGAATCCCAACAGGAAATGTCCGCCCAACCCGTAGCCTTCCTCGCGAATGACAAGTTGAATCAAACTATTGCCCGTCGCTTCTGCTTCAAGCGGAGAGAGCTTTGTATGCTCGCGCACCGCCTCCCGTTTTTCAGCTTCGGCTTCGAGATCCAGGAGGAGTGAAAGATTTCCAAAATATTCTGTGGGGGATATTTTCATGGCTGGTTATTTTATCATTGCATGGTGATGTGAGAACGTAGGGGCGACCCTTCAGAATGATAAAGATCCATTGCTTCCACTGGGCGGGTCGCCCCTGCAAGTATAATCACTACATGACCTCCATCTTATTTCGCGCCCACGCGGTGCAAAGAATGTTTGAGCGGAAGATTTCCGTGAGCAAAGTGCGCATGGCATTGGAAGCCGAGGACGTGATCGAAGATTACTCCGCTGAAATGCCTGAACCCAGCCGGCTGATGATCGGTTTTCAAGGCAAACGTCCGTTTCATGTGGTCACCTCGGAAAATCCAGAATTAAATGAAATTACTGTCGTTACCGTTTATCTGCCTGATGCCAATAAATGGAAAAAAGATGCCCGCAGCCGGAAGTGATAAGCCTTAAACACAAAGGGCACGAAGTACACGAAGGAAAAGCCAGGGAAAAGAAAAAACCTTTGTGTCCCTTTGTGTACTTCGTGTTTAATAGGTTTTGATTTATGATTTGCATCATCTGCCGCCAAGCCGAAATTACAAATAGTTTCACCACGATCACTTTTGAGCGGGATGAATTCAAGTTGACGATCAATCATGTTCCTGCGTTCGTTTGTCCTAATTGCGGCGAATCGATTGTGGGCGAGGTTGTTGCGATGCGCTTATTGAGTATTACGGAAGATATCATATCTGAAGGGTTATTTGAAGTTATTCGCGATTACGACAAAAGTATTTGATACAATCACGCCATGAAAAAGCGCATTTGTCTGCTCCTTATTATTTTCCTTGTGGCTTGTTCCTCCGCATCCGCCGTAACCCCAGCCCCTAAACTAAACGCAGTCATCGTTGCAGATACACCCCGACCAACAATCACACCGCAGTCGACAGCCACGCGTACGACAGAGCAAGCGCTTTATCCATACACGATAGAAGGTCTGCGTAAACATAATTTTCTAAGCGGAATCATCACTGTTCGCAAAACCCTGCTTGAAACAGAATTATTTACGCGTTACCTGATTGATTACCTGAGTGACGGGCTTGTCATCACGGGGATATTGCAAGTGCCAACGATCGGCAAACCGCCTTATCCTGTGATCGTTATGAACCACGGATTCTTTTCGCGCACGATCTATTACTCCGGCGATGGCACAGACCGCGCCGCAGAATTTCTCAACCGCCGCGGATATCTGACGGTCTCCTCTGATTATCGCAGCTGGGCAAACGCTGAAAGCGGGGAGAGTTTATATTACTCCGGTCTCGCGATCGACGTGATCAATTTGATGAATGCGATCCCGTCTATTGCTGAGGCTGATCCTGAGCAAATCGGCATGTGGGGTCACAGCATGGGCGGCGGCGTGACCTTGAAGGTGATCACTGTTGATCCCCGCGTCAAAGCCGCAGTTTTATATTCATCCGTCAGCGCAGATTTTGCCGACATTATCGAACGTTGGGGTCCCGGTTGTCTCGGCGACGTATTTGAAGGTGAAATTGCCTATGGATGTAATTCTTCAGACGTCCTTCCGTTGACATTGCCCGCAGACTTGATCGCATCCTACTTTAACTCGGTCACGGATGCTGAAATGCTGAAAGCTGTATCTCCGCTGTATCATTTTGATTTCGTGACATCGCCTGTGCAAATTAATTACGGCACTGATGACGGAAAAGTATCCGCCGGGACGCCGCCGGAATGGTCCAAGAAAATGTACAAAGCCTTTATTGAAGCGGGTATTGAAGCCCAACTATTTGGATATGAAGGGGAGGGACATTCATTTCATGACGATGAATGGTTTGCATACATGGAACGTTCGTCCCAGTTCTTTGACAAATATGTCAGATACCCGAAATAATTTGTTAAGTTTTAGACGGGCGTCGCTTTTCCCCGCTTGACGATATTGTAAGTGCTATGGTATTATCTTGCGTCCACCGATGCGGGGTGGAGCAGTGGCAGCTCGTCGGGCTCATAACCCGAAGGTCGCAGGTTCAAGTCCTGCCCCCGCTACTAAACGTCAATCGAAGACCGCCAGGCTCTGCTAAATCAGCTAGCCCGGCGGTTTTTGATTCAGAGAGTCTCCAACAAAAGGAGATTTTATATGAACCAACGACCTCAAGGCTTGAAGGTGGAAAAAGCGATGGCCGGCTTCCTGCAATATAAAAGCGCCGAAGGCCTCGCCCCTGTCACGGTTACGGGATATGAACGCGACCTAAAACTATGGATCGAGCACATGGGGAACATTGATGTTGGCAAGATCAATTCGCAACACATCCTGTCTTTCCTGAATTATATGAGAACGGATTATGTTCCGCGCCGCATCGCAGGAGATAATTCCATCAAGCTTGCCCCCAAGACTGTATACAACATCTACGTGAGTATTGCCTCTTTCCTGACATGGGCCAGTCGCGAATTTGAATTGTCAAGTCCCATGAAGAATGTCCCGCGTCCGCGAGTGCCGGAAGATGCGCCGGTGGAACCATTTAAAAAAGAGGACATCGAATTGCTGATCAAAGCCTGCGACTTCTGTGAAGAAGCCGTGACGGACCGCCGTCATAAATTCATTATGCGAAGATCGACAGGTAAACGTGATAAGGCAATTCTGCTGACATTATTGGATACCGGTTTGAGAGCCAGCGAATTATGCGCGCTGCGCATTGCGGATGTTGATATGAAGACAGGCAAGGTCCTGGTCCGCTCCGGTGAAGCTGGCAAAGCCAAAGGCGGCAAGGGACGTATTGTGTACCTCGGAAAATCTGCAAGACGGTTCGTCTGGCGCTACATGGCTGAGCGTGACGATGCAGACGATCTGGATGCTCCGCTTTTCCTCGGAAAGTTCAATAAGCCATTTAATTGCGACGCCTTGCGTCAGATAATCAATTCGCTGGGCGCCAAGGTTGGTGTGAAGAAATGTCATCCTCATCGTTTCAGGCATACGTTCGCGATCACGTATTTGCGTTCGGGCGGTGATATTTTCACGCTCAAGTTGCTGTTGGGACATGGTAGTCTGGACATGGTGGAGCATTATGCCCGCGTGGCCGAGGTGGATGTGGAAGCGGCGCATCGCAAGGCGAGCCCTGCGGATAATTGGAGATTGTAAGATAAGGTCAAGGATGGTCATGAGGTTGGTTGTTCATCATCGTTTTACAAGCAAGTCAGCTGCGATCGTGATCGCGCGGTGTAAATCATCCTTATCTAATTTTGTGAGCAAGGTTTGTAATTCGTCGTTCGGCAGTTGAATTTGATTATCGGAAACCTGACCAAGTAGTTTTCCTCTTTCCATTTCTTCCAGGTGGACATAACGTTCATCGGTGATGGCGATATTGGCGTGCATCAGATTGCGCGAGAGGGCATGATACTGGGCCATGGTCTGGCAGTGTTGGAGTCCGTAGATGGCATAGCCATGCCGGTACTTGTGAGGTGACTTATGAGCAAGTCCAGCAGCCTGCTCCAGGATTTTCAAACGGCGATTGAGTGCCGTGCTGCGGTTTTCGCCAGGCTTGATATTTGAAAGCCTTTGTTCGCCCCAGTTCTGTTGGATGGGGGCATACCAAGGGTAATCCTGTGGGCAATTCTTCCTGACATACTCATCCCACGAGCATACGGCTGCCAGGAGGTCTGGAATATTGTGCAGAAAAGTGGTCGCGCTCTGATTGTTCTTTGTACGAACACCCAGAGCGGGCTTTTGTTCGATATTTGGATACTGCGTGTCCAGGTGGACAGCCTTGATAGGCAGGCTGGTAGCCGCGCCTGCCCTGGCACCGCTGAGGAAGAGCATGGCGGCCATGGCCTGATCACGCCAGAGCGCAATATTATCCTTATCGATTTTCAACCTGACAATTTTTAGTACATCCTCAAGCGATGCGTACTCCAGGCTGGATCCACGAGGAATTTTTGGCGGGGTCAGATCTTCGACCCAAAAGGCCGGCAGGTGCACGAATTGATGGCTGTGATATAGCTTTGTCCATTTGAAAAAAGCTCGCGCGGTTTCTACGATCTTCTTTTTGCTTTCTGCCGCAAGGATGAGATCGCCAACATATTGTGAGAAGGAAGGATTGATTTTACTGGCCATTTCAAAGGGTCGATCCATCGCCCATAGGAGCAAATGACGCAGCCAGAAACGATAACGGTCCACGCTTTTTTTATTTCTGTTCTTTACGGCAAGAAGGTAATTCAGATATTCTCCGATAAGCAGGAAGTTGCTGCGGTTGATCAGTGAATCAAACTTGGCCATTGTTTCCTTCAAGGCCTCCTGGAAATGTCGGTGCTGGATTGGTTGGATGCAT
>JANODZ010000503.1:0-3237 GCA_031412935.1 Anaerolineales bacterium | reverse complement strand
TGAAGGAAGTTTTCATATTCCTCGAGAGCATGCGTGAGAGGCAGGCTGGCTGGCGGAAAGAGACCGGCATAATCAATAAGGTTGGTCATAAAGGCATGAAAGGGAAGGCGATGCATTAATGAATTCATGATTTCACAGGATAACGCCAAACACCAATTCTTGCAATCATGTCCGGGTCAGTTAAATAATAATGGAATTTTTTACAGTAATTTTCTAATTGGGAATATGTTTTACATCCGGTAATCAATCATATATGCGGGCATCGTAATTCCTGAAATCGAAATGTTAACTTCGTGCGCTTTTATTCCTGCCGCGGCCGGGATCATTTGCATGGCATCACTTGAGATGAGTATTTCACCTGCAGCGGCTAGATCCTCTCCCATTTTAGAAGCGCGATTTACAGGATCGCCGAAGCAATCTTCATGCCCGATCATCAGAAGTTTGCCATGGTCAATTCCGCATGCGATGTGTATATCCAGATCGTCCGTGCTTAGAATATTTGCCGCTCTGAAGGCATGTTGCATTGCGATGGCTGCATTGACCGCCGAAAGCGGATCGGGGAAGACTGCAAAGCAGTTATCTGCTTCATATTTGATCATGGTCCCGCCATATGATTTGATAATGGGTTCGGTGGTTAATTGCATGCGCCTCACCATTGAAAGATAATGGACGATGCCATATTTGCGGGTGAGCAGGGAGAAGTCAGACATATCCAGAACGAATACCACCAGTTCTGTGCCGTACTCCTTCCATAATTCTGCTTCGATCGCCTGTCGACTCTTAAGATTGGTCTCCTGCGAGAAACGAAGTATTGAGTCTTGAAATTGTTTAGAGTGTTTCTTATTCATCTGCCGCTCGCTTGTACTGATTTTAAGATTCTGCCACGTACCCTTGATTATTATTTATACACAGTCGGAAAGAATATTCATCCTTTAACGTAGGAGAGTTTCTCTGAGATCAAATTATTTTTGATGCGATAGATGTCCACGCCGCGGATGTGTCCCTTTGCCCCGTTCTCGCCCGTCCAATTGTATTTCCAAAGCATGATGCAGCGATCTTCCAGCGCGAAAATATCCTCGGCCTCGATTTTGGCGTTGGAAGATGAGTGAAAGAAATCCTCCCAGAAGGCGCGCACGAGTCTTTTGCCCGTATATCTTTCGCCATCAGGCGCAGGGGATGTATTCTCAAAAACAGTATCTTCGGTTGTCAGCGCCATCATTGCGTTGACGTCCGCGGCGTTTAAGGCATCGTTAAATTGGCGGACAATTTCGATCGCATCATTTTGATTCGTATTCATAAATTCCGCTCCATAAATGCTCATGAACGAACGATGCAGCTAGAATACAACCAAATCTCGAATCTTGCAAGCGCGCAGAATAAAAAGGCACAAACTTCTGTTTAATCAATGTCCAATTTCCACAACTCGCGCATTTCAGGACTAGTAGCGAGTAATTCATCCAGCGTGCCTTCTGATTCAACGCGGCCCTCTTTGAGGACAATGATGTGGTCTGCGCGCCGCAGAAGCGGGCGGCGATGAGAGACGACCAGGCAGGTCGTATCATTCCCAGCAAATAATCGCTCCCAAAGTTGACTCTCTGTTTCAATATCCAGCGCGCTGGAGAGATCATCGAAGACGAGGAGTTCGGGTTCGCGGATGAACATGCGCGCCGCCGCGGATCGCTGCGCCTGCCCGCCGGAGAGTTTGACTCCGCGCGCGCCAACCAGGGTTTCGAGTTTGTCATCCATTTGTTCGAGGTCGCGATCCATGACAGCAAGTTTTGCGGCTGTGTATATTTCATGGTCGGTACGATTCATGCCAAGCAAAATATTATTTCGCAAAGTGTTGCTGAACAGGCGCGGCACCTGGGCTGTGTAGGCACAGCGCGGCGGGACGAGGAATTCTGCGGGCGCCGGTATACTATTTTCGTTCCAATATATCTCGCCTGATTCAAGCGGAAGCAATCCGAGCAGCGCGCGCAGCAGGGTTGTTTTGCCGCAGCCAACACGCCCGGTGATGACTGTCAGCGTGTTGCGTTTTATTTTTAGCGAGATGTCGTCGATGCCGTTTTTTGATTCAGGGTAGTGAAATGTTAATTGTTCAGCGGCCAGCTCATTCAGTCGGTCTGATGCGATTTTTATTGGATAGATCACTTCAGGCAGCGGACCATCCAAATTAATTGGACTATGCTCGACCAGGGCATCCAATGGCGCGTTTTCCATAAGGTGATACATGCGCTGGACGGAAACATTGAGTTGTTTATAACGCGCCGCGAGCATGCCGCCGAAAGTGGTCAGATCGCCCATGCTTTGCAGCAGATATACGAATAGCGAAAAATCACCGAGTGTGAAATTGCCGCTGCGCATGGACTGGCCGACGAGCACGAGGATGACACCCGTGCCCAGCGTGGACGTATTGCGATAGATCGAACCGAGCACTTCGTCAAATAGTTTTTCGCGTATGGTTAAGATGCGGCGCTCCTCGTTGAGCTTGTGAAAATAGTTGATGACATTCCCTTCAGCAGTGGCAATTTTGACAGCCTGCACCGCGCCGAAAAATTCACCAATGAAACCCGTCACCTTGCCGCCAGCCTGACGCGATGTGCGCCGATAATGTTCGATGCGGCCCGTTGCGAGGTTGGCAATCACGCCGACGATCACCAAAGGAATAAGCGCCATCACAGTTACCGATGGACTGATGCGAGTCATTAGAATGATCGCAATGGCAATGATGACCAGTCCGATCATGACGTCGTTGATCAAAATCACAAAGAGCGGAATTTCATCCACATCCTTTTTGAAACGACTCACGGCTTCACCCGCTGAATCAGGGAGTGGCGATGCGCCGGGCCGCTTCAAGATGTAGCGCAATAGATTCTTGCGCAGCAATGTACTCATATCTGCAAAGATCGGCACATCGGCGTAATAAAAACCATAGCTTGCAATGACACGTCCGATCCAGGTGGCGGCCAGGAAGGCGACGATTGCCCAAATGCCAAAAGTTAATTCAGCCTCGCCTGTGACCAGGTCAAAAAAAGCCTTGATGATCAGCGCAGGCGCGACCTGCCAGCAAAGGCGGATCAGTGTCACGCTGATTAAATCTATGAACCACAGCCACGGGCGAAAGCGCAAGCTCCGCCGGAGTTAATTTTCCGTGAGAGTTGTGTCGTTTACGGGGCGGGCAGCGGCTTGGGCGCGTCGGAGAGCGATCTCAGATAGGCGATGACGTTAGCGCGCTTG
>JANODZ010000502.1:0-1503 GCA_031412935.1 Anaerolineales bacterium | reverse complement strand
GCCATTGGTTTTGCGATTGCCTTCGCCATCGGCGGGGGAGCGGCTTTTGTCTCTGGCGGCAGCGCGGCGATTTCGATCGTTGGCATTTTCGCCGGCGCGGTCATCTTTTTTGCGTTTGTGATTGTGGCAAGTATTTTTAGTTCTTATACCAATACCGCCTATCACACCTGTTTATATATTTGGGCGCGCGATGTGGAGACAGCCAAAGCGGAGGGTAGCTCAGTACAAGTACGCGCACCTGCCCCGCTTGCGGCTGCGTTGGCCTAGTTTAATTTTTTTCGTCTTTCTTCTTTTCGATGGAAGTAAGACGAATGATGAAAGAGTGTGAATACATGCAACCTGAAAATCGCCGTGAGATGATCCCATGGGAAGAAGTGGACAAATTAATTGATCACTTGCTTCCTCAATTCCATCGTGAATTTACTGCGATGGTATTGATTACACGCGGCGGTATTGTCCCGGGCGGCCTGCTTGCTGAAGCGATGAATATCACGCATATCTTAACCGCCGCGGTGGATTTTCCCGCGCAATCCAAGACGGATAGATCCAGCTTAATGGCATGGCCTGAGTTTATCCAATTCCCTGCGGACGATAAACTGCGCGGACGCCCGACCCTGATTGTGGATGATGTTTGGGGCTCGGGGCGGACAATCACTGCAGTGAAGAATCGAGTGTCTGCGGCGGGCGGATTCCCTGAGACTTGTGTTTTGCATTTCAACCCGTACCGCAACATGTTCGGGAGTTCCCGACCCGATCATTATGCGGCGGTCACGGACGCATTCATTGTCTATCCATGGGAAATTAACCGCGGAACAGATAAGGTTATGCTTAGCGGGATATCATAAAATTTATGAAATCCGTTGATACAAAACCAGAAGTCCGAATCAAAACATTGATGGGAAATGTCTATTTTGACGACCTGTCAGCAGACATGTTAAAAGAAATTGCGGCACACATGATTATGCGCGAATATGTGCGCGGAGATGTTTTACTTTGGGAGGGTGACCCGTGCGATGGTTTGTACATCCTGGAGCAGGGCAGCGCTAAGATCTTCCGCATCTCGCCGCGAGGCAGGCAGTATATTGTGCGGGTATTGCAAGAGAAAGATACATTCAATGAAGTACCGGCTTTTGATGGTGAGCCAAACCCTGTTAATGTTGAGGCTTTGGAAATCTGCCGCGCCTGGGTTATTGAGAGTGATACGCTGCGCAAGCTTGTGAGAACTCATCCAGAATTTGCGGAGAAAGTATTGGTAAATTTTGGGCGAATGTTACGCGGTATGGTACGCATGGTGAGCGAGATGGCGTTTTATCAAGTCACTCATCGGCTGGCAAGATTGATCGAGGATGATCTGCCTCAGGAAGACAATTCTCCCCAATGGACACAGGAACAACTCGCGGCGCGGCTGGGAACTGTCCGCGAGGTGGTGGCGCGTTCGCTGAAAGAATTGGAAAGAAGCGGCGCGATCAAAATTGAAGATCGCCGTATTCAAGTTGCAGATAA
>JANODZ010000501.1:0-1881 GCA_031412935.1 Anaerolineales bacterium | reverse complement strand
GCTCCGATTAACAGGGGCATTTGCGGGAAGCCTGCTGATTTATTTTTTCGCATTCACCCAGCCAGCCGAGTTGATCAAATTCTATCAAAACGACAACTTGATTGGGCAATTCTTGCGACATGCGGGGCTGTATGGCTTCCTTCAGTTCAGCGCTGCATTTATCGGCGTTGGTCTTTTATATTTTGTGGGGCTACGCGCCGCGCAGCAAACCTCCAGCAAAACTGCCTGGATGATCGTCATCGGTGGCGCTCTGGCATTTATCATCATGTTTCTCTTCATGGCTCCCATTGACGCTCGTGACATCTATGACAATATTTTCCACGGTAGGATTTTGGGCATCTACGGAGCCAATCCTTTTCGCGATCTGATTTCCCAATTTCCCAATGACCCTTTCTTTAAATACCCTTGGTGGAAAAATTCCCCATCGGCGTATGGTCCTTTCTGGGAAACGCTTGCCGGGATTACAGCCTGGCTGGCAGGGGATGGAATCATTACGAATATTCTGGCGTTCAAAATCCTTCCGGGAATATTTCATCTCATGAGTATTGTGGTGGTCGTTTCTTTTCTGCGGCGCAACCATCCGCAATACGCGCTTTCTGGAGCATTATTGCTCGGCTGGAATCCTGTCCTGCTATATGAAACGTGGGGAAACGGACACAACGACATCGCGATGATGTTTTGGGTTCTGCTGGCGGCTTTATTGATAAGTCAGAAGCAATACTCCTTGGGAACCCTTTCTTTGGTCGCCGGAACGTTGATCAAATTCATCCCATTATTGTTGATCCCAGCCGCGATGCTGATCGGTTATCGCAGTTTGGAAAACATCAAGTCCCGATTCTGGTTTATAGTCAAAACGTCTCTGGCAGCCGCGTTTCTGATCATGATCGCCTATGCCCCTTTTTGGAACGACATGGCAACTTTCAGCGTTGCCAGGCGCATGCAGATGTTTACAACCTCTATCCCTTCAGTGATTTATTCGATTTTGAAACCTGCCCTTGGGTGGTCTGAAGCGGCGCGCCTGGTCAGCCTCGGCGCCTTGGGACTGCTGGCAATCTTCACGCTGATCCAAACTCTCCGTCCGCAAAAACAAGAATCCACCGAACACTTCATCCAAAGCGCGTTCAACATTCTCGCCTTTTATTTGCTGGTCACCTGCCTGTGGTTTCAACAATGGTATGGCATCTGGTTGATCAGCCTCGCACCATTATTGCCGGCACGCAGCCGCCGATTTGCCCTTTTTTTTGGATTTTGGGTTATGAGTAAACAACTCATTTTTGTTCAACTGATCTTTCCTGCCATGTCGTACAGACCTGAAACTTGGGTCTGGCTTGAGCTATTACTCGCATTAATTGTATTAGGTGTTCCGTGCATATACGCCTTGCTCAACTTGCGAACATCCAGACAATTAAAGAAAACTTATGCAACATAACTCAAACGCTTTGATTGTCGTTGCCAAACGACCCGCCCCTGGGCAAACGAAGACGCGCCTCTCTCCGCCATTGACTCCCGAACAAGCCAGCGCGTTGTATGAATGTTTTTTGCAGGATACACTGGATCAAATGCGGCAAGTGGATGAGACCCAGCGCTTGATCGCGTATCTTCCGCAAGACGAACAGGATTACTTTCGCCGCCTCGCTCCTGACTTTGAATTGGTTCTGCAAAATGGGCATGATCTTGGCGGACGCCTTAACAACGCCCTCACAGACTGCCTTTCGCAGGGATACAAGTACGCCGTCATCATGGATAGCGACAGCCCAACCCTCCCCCCCGCGTTTGTGTCGCAAGCCGTCACAAATCTAGCTGGTTGCGCCGGTTTGGTTTTTTGTCCCAGCGATTAAGGTGGATATTATTTTATAGGTATAAAAAAAACCGCACCCCGGT
>JANODZ010000500.1:0-2039 GCA_031412935.1 Anaerolineales bacterium | reverse complement strand
AAGACAGCGCAGTTTTATTGCGCGATGTAACCATACCAGACGACACACAAATGAAGGCGGGCGAAAAATTTACAAAGACATGGGAATTTCAAAACAATGGAACCTGCCCATGGATTAATTACACGCTGAAATTTGCCTCGGGTGATCAGATGAACGCGCCGCTCTCTGCGCCGATACCTGATACAGCGCCGAAAGAAAAGGCTCAAGTCTCTGTGGAGTTAATCGCGCCGGCAGCCGATGGAAAATACGCGGGGTATTTCACATTAAATAATTCAGACGATAAGATTGTCACGATCGGGCTTGAAAAAACATTCTATGTGAAGATCGTCATTGGAAACGTAATTGCCCAAGCCACAAGTGCGGGCTTCATAACCACACCTTTTGTGCCCGCCGGCGGCAATAGCAATTGCGCCTATTCTCAAAACAACGGATATGTAAATGAGCTTTTCTCCCGGATCAACGAGGCACGGGCGGCGGCAAACCTTTCCGCAGTGACATTAAACTCACCATTAACGGCCGCGGCGCAGAGTCACAGCGCCGATATGGCTTGCAACAACTTCCTTGGCCACACGGGTACAGACGGCGCCTGGATCACCGAGAGACTCAGCCGTGTAGGTTTTCCGGGAGGCAGTGAAATCATTGCCATCGGCACGCCGCAAAATGCAATGGATCAATGGCGCGCAGATCCTGGTCACTGGGACCTTGTTCTCAATCCATACATCGGCGAAATTGGCGTGGGTTATGCTTATTATTCAGCCAGTGATTTTGGCGGATATATTACGGTGGATATGATTTCAAAGTAAGGGACTATTTCAAGACATTTAACATTGTTGGTTGATATTCAGGAAATATCTCATTCGTTGCGGGGTTATTTAATCGCTTGGTTAAAATCTCTGAAAGCACATCACGATAATCGGTGGTGACAGCGAGATCACCCGGCCCAATCAGTTGGCCTTCCCCCAATCCGGGCCATTGACCGTGGACTTTGCCGCCATTCACATTTCCGCCCATCACCATCATCATACTGCCATGTCCATGGTCTGTGCCAAGGCTGCCGTTTTCGGAGACGCGCCGTCCAAACTCGGACATGGTGACGGTGGTGAGTTGATTCATGTGGTCAGACATATCGGCGTGGAAGGCGGTCAATCCTTCGGCTAAATCTTTCATCAGGTTTGGCATGAGTCCACTAGCGGAGCCTTGCGCGAAGTGCGTATCCCAACCGCCTACGTCAATGGCGGAGACTTCGAGCCCGACATCCGCCTTGATGAGCATGGCGGTTTGTTTAAGAGCGAGGCCAAATTCGGTATCGGGATATTTCGCAGCACGGGTCGGTGAGTATGTTAATGGATCAAGGGTTTGCAAAGTATCCATGATGGATAAAGTATCTTGTCCCAATACATCGTCTGTGTATACTGTTTCGAGTGCGGCACGCATTTGCTGCAAGGCACGCGGGTCACCGCCAAGATGAAAGTCTGCGATGGAACGCAATGCAGAAACTGGAACCGATCCGCTTAAGCTGCGCTGCGGACGTGTGCCCATTCCTACCGCGCGCATTGGCGATGAATTGCCTGTGTTCAGCGTTGCAAGGTGACGTCCGATCCAGCCTGAGGCGGGACCGCGCTCATCGCCTACACCGCGCTCCATAAGTTCCATGGATTTAAAATGACTGCGCGATTCATCCGGTGCGCCGCAGGCATGAATGATGGCGAGATGTTCGCTTTGCCATGCGTCGAGCAGTGATTGCATGTTTGGGTGAAAGCCAAAGAATCCATCGAGATCAACGGCGCGATCTTCTTTCTTTGTGTTTGAGTCATCTGGGCGGGCGATTCCAAGTGATGGACGTAATTGATAATAAGCATCTTCGCCATGCGGAACTATCATGTTGAGCACATCCGCGGCGCCGCGCAGGAAGACAACGACCAGGGTATCACCGCGTGGTGCGGTGTTGACGGGCGCAAAGGAAAAACGGGGCATCCATGTTGGTAGGGTTTGAGTTTGTAACATTATTTATCTCCTAAATTTTTCCGTCATTGCGAGCC
>JANODZ010000499.1:0-10027 GCA_031412935.1 Anaerolineales bacterium | reverse complement strand
GCATGTCCCATTTTAGGATTGTTCGGAGAAGAGGACAGCAGTCCCACACCTGAACAGGTGAATCAACACGAGGCCGAATTGAAAAAGCTTGGCAAAACCTATGAATTCCATAGGTATCCCGAGGCAGGTCATGGATTTTTTTATTATGACCGCCCGAATTATAGACAGACTCAATCTGTAGACGGATGGCAAAAGGTATTTACATTTCTTGAAAAACATTTAATGTTGTAGGTCACGTTTGCAACGTGACGGTTTTGATCGGGCAAGTGTCTCGCTACAAGCGTGACCTGCTTCTACCCATGGGAGATCTTTCATGTGCACAATGATCGTGGAAAAAGTAAAAATAGATGGAAGTGGTAAAGGGATCAGTGGATGGTTTCCACTTCAGCAGGCGAATGTGTCTTACGACCATCCCTTCAGCGCGCCTTTTGAACACGCACTCAACATAGACTTTGTAAACGAATCGCAGGGTCCATCGGCGCGTGTTGCAGTCGAAATGAGTGAATCAGCCGCGCGTGATTTGGTCAAAACCATTCTGGCTGTATTGGATCAGGCAGAAACGGGTGGGCATCTATAACACTTGATAAAATTTAACGCGAAGACGCAGAGCCGCAAAGAAAAAAAGAAACACATTAAGTCTTTGCGTCCTCGCGACTTTGCGATAATAATTCTTAATCGATAGCAGATCAACGAACTGCTGAGTCTCCCATCTCATAGTACAATCCCCTCATGGAAATTCAGATCGCAGTCGCAAAGATCAACAAATACGCCGTCTCTGAAAGCGGGGATACATTGGAAGTGGTGGAACGCCCCACAGGCGGGCTCTCTGTTGTTTTGGCGGATGGTCAAACATCAGGGCGTGGCGCGAAAGCTGTTTCGATGATGGTCGTGCGGAAAGTCATTGGCTTGATCGCAGACGGTGTAAGAGATGGAGCCGCGGCAAGGGCTGCATCTGATGCCCTGTTCGCGGATAAACAAGGTAGGGTGATTTCAACGCTAAACATTGCGTCGGTCGACTTGCACACGAACACCATAGTGCTTACACGCAATAATCCTTCTCCAGTGTTCATCTGTCGAGGCGAGCAAATTGATGCACATACAGAAGAAAGTGAACCGCTTGGAACATCGCGCAATGTGCGCCCGGTCATCACCGAAGTAGGCGTGGAAGCCGGTCTCGCCATCGTCATCTTTACAGACGGGGTTTCCCATGCAGGTGAACGCCGCGGACAACCGATGGACGTTGCTGGAACCATTCGCTCACTGATTGAAGACCAGGATCCCTCTCCGCAACAACTTGCAGACGCGCTCCTCGCGCACGCGATCCACCTGGACGATGGCCGCCCCGCAGATGATATCAGCGTGCTCGTGTTAAAGGTATCCCCTCACGCTGGAGATCACGTCAGGCGCATGAGCGTCAGGCTTCCGATCAATGGCTAAAAGACAAATACAAATTTCAGGCTCACGAAATAATCGCTGGCAGCATCTTCAAGCCTCCATCCGCGATACAATCATATTACTTGGGGAATTTCGATCTGCAATATTATGGTTCTCGATCGCCATTTTTGGAGGCGGAATCCTTTATTATTTTCTTACAAACCTGCTTGGCGAACCTATTGAAAGTGTTGCCGAGTCCATTTACATCGTCCTAACCCTTACATTTTTACAACCTCCAAATCGTGATTTTCCACATCATATTGTTTTACAATTATTTAACTTCTTAATGCCCATCATTGGGATCGCTATGCTCGCGCAGGGATTGGCAGATTTTGGAAGCCTGCTTTTTAATCGCCGCTCGCGCAGTAAGGAATGGGAAATGGCAGTCGCATCTACTTTAAAAAACCACGTCATCCTCGTCGGGTTGGGTCACCTCGGCTATCGCGTCGCGCTTAAATTACATGAAATGGGCGAGTCTATCGCGGTGATCGAATTCAACGCAAATACAGATACCCTGAGCGCCGCTCGCAGCCTCGGAATCCCTGTCATCCATGAGGATGCCACGCGCCAATCCTCACTTGAAGCCGCAAATGTTAAAGACGCACGCACCATCATTCTGGCGAGCCAGAATGATGCGATGAATCTTCAAATTGCCCTAAAAGCCCGCAGTATAAATCCAAATATAAAAGTTGTTGTGCGCATTTTTGATGAAGACTTTGCACATGCGCTCCAGGATCAGTTTGGATTTATTGCATTAAGCGCCACCGAAATGGCCGCTCCCGTTTTTGCCGCCGCCGCTTCAGGCGTGGATATCACGAATCCCATATCAATTGAGGGCCAATTGCTCAGCCTGGCACGCCTCAGCATTTCAAAGGATGCGCCTTTCGCAAACAAAAGCGTTGGCTACGTGGAAGATAATTACCATCTTAATGTCGTTCTGCTCCGTCATGACCTGCAGTCTGAGATGCATCCAACAGATAAAAGCCCGCTGCACGCAGGCGATGTGATCGCCGTCCTCGGCGGACCAGAACAATTGAATCAACTATTACATGATAATGAAGAACGATGAGAGTCAACATCTTATCGGAGTAGTCGGCCAATGCGGCTCGGGGAAATCCACGCTGATCGCCGGGTTGGAAAAATACGGGTATCACTGCCGCCACATCGCCCAGGAACATTCCTATGTCAAAACTATGTGGCAGCGCATCACAAATCCCGATCTCCTCATCTTCTTACAATGTTCCTTTGAAAACTCCACGACACGCCGAAAATTAAATTGGGTTCCCGCCGATCATGAAGAACAGCAAAGGAGGCTGTCGCACGCGCGTCAATACGCCGACCTGATCATTGAAACCGATTTAATAAATGTGGAGGATGTCCTCGCCCGCGCATTGGATTTCCTAAAGGAAAGAATCAAATGAAAAAAAGTTTCCTGCTCTCAAGCATGACACTTCCGCTCTGGCACAGCCCCTTGTGGATAACCGCATGCCTGTTCACTCCGCAGCAAGCAGACTCACCCCCGGGCAGAATCCTCCGACCTTCGCCGCGACATAGCGCTCCATTTACAAAGATTTGAAAAATGGGTATATCCATAAATCATTCATCGGAGTATAATCGCTTCCGCGCCAGCCAAAGGCTGGCATTTTCATGGATGGAGAGAAATACATGCGTAATCGAAATAGTTGGTTGATTGGAATAGTTCTATTGATAGCCTTTTCACTATGGATAGATCTCAGCAAAAATATAATAATTTACAACCCCTTTAACGACACGCCCATTGTAGAGCGTGACGTGGATATCAAGCTGGGGCTTGACTTGCGCGGCGGACTACAAGCGCTTCTCGAAGCCGATGTTCCCGCGGATACGATCATAAAAGCGGAAGATCTGACAAACGCCAAGAACATCCTGCAAAATCGCGCAAACGCATTAGGTGTGAGCGAGATTTCGATGCAAACCGCCGGCGAACGCCGGATTGTGGCTGAGTTCCCCGGCATTTCAAATCCTGAAGAAGTGGTCGCCGCCCTGAAACAAACTGCCCTGCTTGAATTCGTAGATATGGGCACAACCCCTCTTCCCGAAGGAACAAAAATCCAGACCGATTTTGGCTTAATGGATGCAGGACCTACAACAGAGAGTGGAGAAATTATCTACCATACTGTTATGACAGGTGCTGGTTTGGAAACTGCCAGTGTTCAAAGAGATCCAAGCACTGGTGAAATTGGAATTGGATTCATCTTAAAATCGGACGCAAAGGATATTTTTGGTGAATACACTACATCTCATCAACAACAAATCCTTGCGATCATCCTTGATAAAATTGTAATTTCTACACCCACTATTCAATCGCCAATTACAAGCGGAGAAGGTGTAATCAGCGGAAGTTTCACACAGGAAGAAGCGCAAACGTTCGCCGTCCAACTTCGCTCCGGCGCCTTGCCGATCCCGATCAAGGTCGTTCAAAGCCGTACGATCGGCGCAACCCTCGGCGAAGAAAGTATCCGCAAAAGCGTTCAAGCTGGAATTATCGGCATGATTGTAGTCATATTATTTATGGCATTCAACTATCGCCTGACTGGCATCATCGCCGATCTGGCTTTGATCTGCTACGCCATATTCACTTTAATGTTATTCAAATTGATTCCAGTCACACTGACCCTGCCCGGCATTGCCGGATTTATCTTAAGTGTAGGCATGGCTGTTGATGCAAATGTGTTGATCTTTGAGCGGCTCAAGGAAGAATTGCGCGGGGGTCGGAACTTACGCCAGGCAATTGATCTGGCTTGGAGCCGCGCCTGGCCCTCCATTCGGGATTCAAACACGTCCACCCTCATCACCTGTGCGATTCTGTTCATCTTCGGCAATACATTTGGCGCCAGCATCGTGAAAGGCTTTTCCGTCACGCTGGCTTTGGGTGTTCTGGTAAGTCTGTTCACCGCCATCATCGTCACACGCACATTCCTGCATACTTTGCTTGACAGAATTTCACTTGCCGAACACCCACGCTGGTTCGGCCTTTAGGAGCAAGAAATGAATATAATTAAAAACCGTTACATGTATTTTTTGATCTCCCTATTAGTGATCATTCCCGGTATTGTTTTCATGGGATTGAATTGGCAGCAAACAAAAACAGGTCCATTACAACTTGGAATAGACTTCCGCGGCGGCTCACTGCTCGAGGTGCAATTTGAAGATGGCAAACGTCCCTCAGCGGAAGAGGTCGCAGCATTGTATAAGGATTTCTCGACCGAAGAGCAGCCGATCTCCGACCCGGTTGTTCAATCGCTAGACGAAAATGCGGTTTCCATCCGCTCAAAAACAATGACCGATGAAACAAAAGGACTGATTGTTACTGAGATGGAAACCCGTTTTGACTCCACGGTTGTATTACAAAACTTTACATCGGTCAGCGCCTCGGTTGGCGGAGAAGTAACACAAGCCGCCGGCTTTGCCATTTTTTTTGCTGCAGCAGCGATCCTTATTTACATCTGGTGGGCATTCCGCAAAGTGGAACATGCCTATCGTTATGGAACTGCGGCCGTTCTCGCCATGTTACACGATGTATTGGTGGTAGTCGGAGTGGAAGCCATTCTGGGATACTATCTCGGCTGGGAAGCGGACGCGCTCTTCCTGACTGCACTTCTGACTGTTATCGGTTTCTCTGTACATGATACGATCGTGGTCTTTGATCGTGTCCGCGAAAATTCAAACATCTACCGCCGCATAGAATACGAAAAAATGGTCAATCACTCCATCGTACAAACGCTCGACCGCTCCATCACCACTCAACTTACGGTCATGTTCACACTGTTTGCACTGGTCTTGTTCGGCGGCGACAGCATCCGTCATTTCGTGATCATTCTACTGGTGGGTATTTTCAGCGGAACGTACTCTTCCATTTTCAATGCGGCTCCTATTCTGGTTGTTTGGGAAAACCGCGAATGGACAACCTGGTTTAAGCGAAAAGAAGAAACTGCCATCTAGATCATTCATAAAAAAGGGACATCATTTCCGATGTCCCTTTTTTGATTCTCCCGCGTTGGATCAATCGAATCTCAAATTCCCTCATCGTCCGATTCAGCATCGCGGCTTTGATCTCAGGCTAGGAATCAAAACGCAAAACAGAATACCAGATCGTTGACATTTGTACCGCTTGGGCCTGTTCGGATGAGATCATCCAGCGCATTAAAAAAAGAATAGGCATCATTTCTGGATAAATATTCTGCCGCGCTCATCCCGAGCATCTCGGCACGCCCAGCGGATTGACCCGTCACCACTGCGCCAGCCGCATCTGTCGGGCCATCCTCACCATCTGTTGCAATGGATACCAACATGACATCTTTCAAGCCAGCCAGCACATCCACTGCGGCAAGCGCAAGTTCCTGATTTCTACCTCCCTTTCCACTTCCTTTTACAGTAACAGTAGTTTCACCGCCGGCAAGCAAACAGAACGGTCTTTGTGTGATTTGCAACGCTTCTTTAAACTGAATTGCGATTTCGCGTCCCGCGCTGCTTGCCTCGCCTTGTAATCTTGAGTGAATAATATTGGTTTGAAAATTTTCTTTTTCTGCCTCTACCTGCGCGGCAAGTAGAGCAATTTTATTACTCGCGACGATCCTGTTTTGTATTCTTTCAAATATTGGGTCGTTGGGTTTCAACGTCTCGCTTAAATATTGAGTAATGGATGCCGGCATTTTACCTTTCAATTTAAATTTCTCTAGGATCCATAGTGCATCCGCAATCGTCGTTGTGTCGGGTGCGGTCGGGCCAGAGGCGATCGTTTCGATAGAATCATCGACAACATCCGAAAGAATTAAACTGATAATACGCGCTCCACGCGAAGCGGCAATCCGCGCCAATCCGCCGCCTTTGAGTTGATCAAGATGCCGGCGCAATATATTGATCTCGTCAATCCGCGCGCCGCAAGCCAATAATTCGGCAGTTAACGATTGAATATCCGCAAGAGGAACCCGCGGGGCAGCCATTAATGCTGAGCCACCGCCGGATATCAAACAAACCAGTAGATCATCTTGTGTTAGCTGTGAAAGAAATTTAACAGCGGCATTTCCGGCAGCGAGGCTTTTACTGCCTGGGATGGGGTGATCTCCATCGATAACCGAAACTGGCTCAAAATTAAGGTGCGATGCGTGCTTTGTGATGACGAGCGTATCAGTCAGGCTGGCGACCTCTGCGAATGCCGAGGTCATCGCGCAGGCGGCTTTACCCAATCCAAAAGCAAATATCCGTTTGGACGATCCAAGTAGAAGAGGATTCTCGCGCAAATAATTTTTTACAACCGCACCCGCTTCGACAGCATTAAATGCCGAGGCAAGCAGGCGCATCACAAACTCGCCTTCGTCGTGAGCCTGTAATGTAGATGTGCGGAAATTTTTAGGAAAAAACATTTTTGTGGTTAAGAATTCGTTCTTATAATCCCCATTACATGCCTTCCAACATATCCATGGCATTCTTAATTCGCGCAAGGCATTTTTCCCTGCCAATGATTTCCATACTCTCAAAAAGAGGAGGACTAACTTTTTGCCCGGTAACGGCCACGCGTAAAATACCAAAGACTTGATTGATATTAAAACCACTCTGCTCGACGTAAGCCCGCAAGGGCGGCTCGCAGCTTTCGTGACTGATAGTGGGTTGCGCCAATAGAATTTGATACGCACTTCGCGCCGCCAACGCTGACTGCTTTGAGTCCAATCCCTTTGCGATCAGATCTTCACGGTTGGGGAGTACATCTTCCTTAAAGAAGAAACTTCCAAACGCGAGGCAATCATCCAATGTCACCAGCCTCTCACGCAATAATGGCACAATCTTGAGCAGGAGATCATCATTTACCTTGAGTCCCTCACGGATAAAGTAAGGCTTGATGCGCGCAGCCAAATCTTCGCTGGTCAAAAGGCGGATATGCGTCGCGTTGAAATGATCCAACTTTTGGAAGTTGATCGCAGCTGGCGAGGGAGTCAAACTTTCGATGCTGAATCGGTCAATCATTTGGGTCGTTGTCATCACGTCATCTTCGGCAACGCCCCAGCCCATCAATGCGATCCAATTCAAGACACCTTCAGGTGTAAAACCCAAATCCTGCATATCTTTTATCAGAAACGAATGACCATCTTTGATCGCGTCCACCGCCTCGCGTTTGCTCATTTTACCTTTGCCGCTGGGTTTAAGAAAAACCGAAAGATGAATCCAGAGCGGCTCATCCCAGCCAAATGCGCGAACGATGTTTACGTGCAATGGAAATGTACCAAGCCACTCTGAACCGCGCAAGACATGTGTGATCTCCATTTCGTGATCGTCCACAATTGCTGCGAGATGGTAGGTTGGCAGGCCGTCAGATTTCAAAAGTACCTGATCATTAAGTTGTTTATTCTCTGTGACAATATCCCCGCGCAAATGGTCATGCGCAGTCGTATGACCCTCGCGCGGCATTTTAAAGCGGACGACATACGACTCCCCATTTGCAACACGGCGCGCGGCATCATCTGGATCAAGGATGCGACACGTCCCATCGTAGTGGGTGTTCTCCTTCCGCTTCTGCTGTTCCTGTCGCACAGCGTCCAGCCTCTCCGGCGTGCAAAAACACGGATATGCATGTCCGCTATTCACAAGCGTATTAATATGCAAATGATAAATTTCGCGGCGCTCGGTTTGTCGATACGGGCCGTATCGGCCGCCTATATCGGGACCCTCGTCATAATTTAATCCAAACCAGCGCAAACCATCCATGATCTCCTGTTCGGCGCCGGGCACTGTACGCGAAACATCGGTATCTTCAATACGCAGGATAAATTGCCCACCAGTTTTTTTGGCAAGCAGGTAGGCATACAAGGCAGTGCGCGCGCCGCCAAGATGTAAATGCCCGGTTGGCGAGGGAGCAAAGCGGGTACGTGCAGGTTTAATAGCCAAAAATTACGCTCCCAAATAAATTTCTATTTTCATAAGTTTGATATTGACGTTCCAATAAAATCAACACCTCTTAACCCCGTTATACTAAAATTCCATTTGTTTATGGCGCATGACTACACTTTCGACAAGCCCAATGCCCAGCATGAGCGCAGTAAGTCCGCTGCCGCCATAGCTGATAAATGGAAGCGGCAAACCGGTCACCGGTGCGATATTAAGATTCATGGCGATATTCACCGAGCCTTGAAAGAAGATCAGCATAGCCACACCGAAGGCAATCATGGAACCAGAAACATCCCGCGCCTTTTGCGCCGCCCGTATACAGCGCCATATAATAAAAGCCAGGGTCAGAATAATAAATACCGCGCCTATCATGCCAAATTCCTCCGAACTGGCCGCAAAAATAAAATCCGTGTGACGCACTTTTAAGAAACGTAATTGTGTTTGTGAGCCATGACCATATCCCTCCCCGTAGATGCCGCCTGCGCCAATCGCGATCTTCGCTTGTTCAACATTGTATCTGTTGCCGTAGGTGTCATTTGGATCTGGCACAACAAAGTTTTCAATGCGGGTTTGTTGATATTCCTGTAAAAACGGGATGCGTATCTTAAGGACTGACAAACCAATCAGACTGCCTAAAACAAGAGCGCTTAGACCTGCGGCAATAATCACATGCTTAAATTGCACACCATTAAGCCAAAGCATCGCTCCAAAAATAATCATAATCACCACTACATTACTCAAATTGGGTTGGAGCAATATCCAAATCGTTAACCAAAACACCCATAAAAAGCCTTTAAAAATCCACTTGATGTTTCGCGGTGAATATTGCGAAAGGTCAAAATAGCGGGCTAGAATTAAGATGACTACGATTTTCGCGAATTCTGTAGGCTGGAGAAATAATACACCCACCTGAAACCAACGCGCCGCGCCGAATACTGCCTGAGCGCTAAGAAATAGCGCAAATAGCATTACCATCATTATGAAATAGATCGGCTGATATAAAGACAGCCAGTAACGATAATCTATGGATGCAACTACAAAAATCACAACTACGCCCAATAAAGCAAAATAAATCTGTCGGACGATAAGCGGCTGAAGTATTTCATTACCCGCAATGGCGGAACGGATCATGGCAGTACCAAAAGAAGAGGCAAGCACAATCGCGCCTAATAATAAAAAATCAAAGTTACGCCAGGATGATTCGCGATTCATGTTATAAACACAGATAAACCCCATGTTTCAGAACAGGTTAATCGGTGTCTCCTATATAAATTAAATTTAACCCGCGCGATGACGAGGTACATTACGAAGGGGAATATCCGCTATCAATCGCTGAGAGCGTCCATCGCGCTCCAGTTCGATTTGAACTGCCTGCGGGTCAATTTCAATATACCGTGAAATGGCGGCAAGCAAGTCATCTTTCAAGGCTTCCAATTGCGCCGGAGTTAGATCTGTGCGGTCGTGTACCAAAACAAGCTGTAAGCGTTCTTTTGCGCTATCAGCGCTTCGTTTTCGGGTGAAAAAGTTCATTTTACTTCCTGCCTGTTAATTTTTGAATCGTGCCCCATAAACCGCTTTGCGGATCCAGGTCCATAAATGGTATATCCTGCCCTTGTAAACGTTTTGCATTATTTCGAAAAGCTATTCCCGCACGACTCTTGGGATCCGTTACAAC
>JANODZ010000498.1:0-3235 GCA_031412935.1 Anaerolineales bacterium | reverse complement strand
TCGTGGGGCACAGGGCTGGCTTTGCAGGCCGCTTTAGTCTTCGGCGCGTTGATCGCCGCAACCGACCCGGTGGCAGTGGTGGCATTGTTCCGCAGGCTGGGCGCGCCGCGCCGTTTGCAGGTTTTACTTGAATCAGAAAGTCTATTAAATGACGGAACCGCGATCGTGATGTTCGGGCTGATGCTCACTGCCGCGCTTCAAGGCGGATTCGATCTGCGGCAAAGCATTTCGCAATTTATCACTGTCGCGGGCGGCGGGGTGGCGCTGGGACTGGTCTTTGGGTTAAGTATTTCCCAAGTCATCAAACGCATAGACGATCCCCTGGTTGAGACTGCCCTCACAACCGTTCTTGCGTTCGGCTCTTATTTATTGTCAGAGAACCTGCATGTCAGCGGCGTGCTGGCTGTAGTGACAGCGGGCGTCGTCAGCGGGAATACAAGCCAGCGTTATATGTCTGCCTCCACACGCATTGTTGTCTATAACTTTTGGGAATACGCGGCTTTTGTGGCAAATTCATTTATCTTTTTATTGATCGGGCTCGCGATCGATCTCAATCTCCTCTTTGAAAACTGGCGCGCCATCGCCTGGGCAATTCTGGCGGCATTAATAGCCCGCATGGTCAGCACCTATGCGTTTTCTTTATTTAGACGCGAGATCTCCACCAAATGGAAACATGTTATTTTTTGGGGAGGGTTGCGCGGGGCGATCACGCTTGCACTGGCGCTGAGCCTGCCCGAAGAAGGCATCTTCATCGCCGAACGCGGACGCTTGCAAGCCATGGCTTTTGGCGTGGTGCTATTTACATTGTTAGTTCAGGGCTTTTCAATGGATTGGCTGATAAAGCGCCTAAAGTTGATCGTCCGCTCGCCGGCGCAGGATGAATATGAATCCCGCCACGCGCGTTTTGTTGCGGCGCGCGCCGGTTATGATTATCTGCGCAGGCGCAATCAGGAGGGGCTGATCTCGGAACATACCTGGCAGAAATTGTCGCCTCTGCTGAAAAAACAAAATGATGTCTTGATGGATGAAGTCAAACAAGGGATGACTTCCGACCCGGAGGTGGAAGCGGAAGAACTCGACACCGCCTATCGCGAAGCATTGCGCGCGCAGCGGACTGCATTATCAGGACTCTTGCACGACGGTGTCATTACTGAAGATACGTATTCAAAGCTGGTCGGCGAAGTGGACCACTCCTTAACCAGCGCAAATCCATCTGCGCGATTGGTGGATTAAAGGTAGAATCAATTCTAGCCGTCATTGCGAGGGCGTTCTTGCTTTTGCCCGAAGCAATCTCCGATAATATGACTGAGATTGCTTCGTCGGGGAGAGCACCCTCCTCGCAATGACGAAGCAATCGAAACAGGAACCAGTTTCACGTTAAGAAAGATGCGGTTTTTATCCAAGGAGAATGAGTATGGAAAATCCAGTCCATTTGTTATTGGTGGCGGTCATTCAAGATCAAGACCTTGAGACCGCAACCAAAGCCTTGCAGGGCATTGGCGCTTCGCTTACTTATCTTTCCAGCGCGGGCGGATTCTTGGGACGCCGCAACGCCACGCTCCTGATCGGTTTGCCGGTTGAAAAAGAAAAAGAAGCCCTGACGGCGCTGCAAGAGGCTTGCCGCCAACGCATTGAATATATGACCCTGCCGCTCGAAGGCTCGCCCATGCCCATGCCCGCGCCGGTGCCTGTTACCGTGGGCGGCGCAACGGTGTTTGCCCTGCCTGTCGAACGGTTTGAACAAATATAACCTGTGCTCTCAACGCCGTCCCGGGCGGCTTGAGCAAAAGTTACATGGAGAAGAGACAATGAAAATGATCATTATTATTGTAAAAGATAACGACGCCGACATGCTGACGCAGGCATTCACGACGGGCAGTTTTCGTGTGACACGGGTTGCATCCACGAGCGGCTTTATGCGCAGCGGCGTGGTGACCATGTTATTGGGCGTAGAAGATACGCAAGTGGATGCGGCCATTAAAGTTGCGCGAGACGCCCTGCCTCCCTCAGGTGATAAGAAACGCGCAACGCTCTTTGTAGTTCCCGTCCAGCACTTTGAACAAGTCTGATATGAAAAAAGGATTCCGCACTTTCTTTGCTTTCGCAGTTTTGCTCGCGGGCATGCTTGCGTGTGCAAACCCCTTAAGCGGAATCGTCCCCGCCAATGTTGAGACGATCGTTGCCTCGACGCTGTCCTCGCTGACTGCGCCTGTGCTGGGGATCAGCGCCACGCCTCCACCCCCGGCCTCAAGCCTGCTGCCGCATTCGATGTATTTTCTCAACTTTGACGGTAGCGGGCTTGAACAAGTTTATCGCCTTGCAAATGATGGCAAGAGTCTTACACAAATCACATTTGAACCCGCAAAAGTGGATTCTTATGATGTCTCATGGGTGGATGGAAGTTTGGCGTACGTGACCAATAACCAAATATTCACTGTCCATGCAGATGGCAGCAACCGCAGCATGATCGTGGATGGCGGTGCGCTGGACCCAAATAACCCATATCTTAACCAGATTAACACGCCGCTTTGGTCTCTTGATGGGCAGACCATTACCTACGGTCATCACGGAATTAGTATCTATTCAATTGCAGGCGGGCAATCTAGTTTGATATATGCAGATCCATTGCAGACTGAAAATGGGTTTACGTTTGGAGAAGTTAATATTCCCATGCGTTACTCGCCTGATGGCAGTAAACTGTTGGTAAATATTGTGCTTCTCTCTTCGGATGGCGGCGCGCTGGGCGTCTTTACCCCGGCAAATAATTCGCTTGTGCGTTTGACAGGGGGCAGTCACAGAATTTGCTGTTCGCTTGAGTGGAGCGGCGATAACAACACCCTTTATGGTGGATACGCGGCCTTCAATTCATTTATCAGCCCAGGCCTTTGGCGTGTGGATGCGGCCAGCGGCGGCATTACCGATTTGATCCCCAGCTTTTCAAATAATGATACTGTATTGAATTTTGCGTCCGATCCCTTTCTCGCGCCTGATGGCCAGTTGTATTTTTTCTATGCCACTGAGCCGTACGCGCAACAGGAGGGTATCAGCCGCGTGAATTTGCAGCTTGTGCGCTCTGCGGTGGATGGTGTCACGAATAGGATGGTACTAAGCCCCGATATTTTCAACTCGCTAAACGAAGCGCTTTGGGCTCCTGATTCCAGCCTTGTGATCACAGTCTCCGGGCCGATACAGGAAGTCTATCAGGGCGGCATCACAGAGTTGTATTACACAGACG
>JANODZ010000497.1:0-2872 GCA_031412935.1 Anaerolineales bacterium | reverse complement strand
TCAAAGTGGAAATTGGCGAGCGGTAATTGACCTTGCTGTAAAAAGGTCTTAATCTTTTGAATTTCCTTCGTGACCTTTGTGTCCTTCGTGGTTAAATAGGTTTTGTAGTGGAGTCATAATTGATCCGAGTCACGATCGTTTCGCCAAACCCTGCCTTACGGATCGGCCTGCGTGAATTATTAAGCCGACAGCCGGAAATCAAAGTAGTCGCCGAGACAGTTGATCTTGACCATGTAAATGAAAATGAGACCGAGGTGGTGGTGCATGCCTCGGTCTCTTCTGCGCGTCTGCTGGAAAATAAATCAAATTACGCCATATTATTTTTGACAGACGATGTTGAGTCTATTCGCGCTTTGTTGTATTCAAGCGCCCGCGCAATGGGTGTGCTTTCAACAGAAGCGACCGAAGATGAAATGGTGGCAGCTATCTTCGCGCTGGGGGAAGGGCTTTGGGTTGGCGCACCAGGCCTGGTTAAGAGTCTGATCCGCTTTTCTGGGCGCGGGCAATCTTCCAGCGATGAGTCTCCCATCGAACCGTTAACCTCCCGCGAGATGGAAGTCATCCAACTTATGGCGCAGGGATTGGCGAATAAACAGATCGCGCTTTCACTGGGCATCAGCGAACACACGGTGAAATTCCATCTTTCGTCTTTGTACGCAAAGCTGGGCATCTCCAGCCGCACAGAGGCCGTCAGACGCGGGATTGAACTTGGTTTAATTTCATTGTAAATAGAAAAAAGTCTCGCAGCTATTTAAACCCGCGAGACTTTTTGTGTGCCAAATTTTATTTCAAACCTTTTTTCTAAAATATAGAACAGGCACGGTCACGATCAATAAAATGACACCACCCATGATAAAAATACCATCGGTTGAACCAATTTCAGATACGTCTTCAGCAGCTGGGGTGGGTGTGGATTGCTGATAAATCGTATCCGCAGCGAGGGTTTTTGCGGATGCAAATGGTCGAAATAATCCAGCCAAAGCCGCCAAAATCATGACGGTGATGAGTAGGGAGGTGAATCCAATAATTTTCCTGATTTTCATAGTTTTGTGAATAGTATTGTATCATGCATCGAAATTGTACAATTTAAATCTTATATGTACTTTTTTGCACTTTCATTGTATAATCCGCCGAGTTAATTGCTGGCGGGGTTCAGCAATGAGTATTATGGAGACTGTCATGGAAGATTTCATGAAAATCGCATTCCTTTTTCTCGTCCCGATCTTGTTTGGGGCGGGTTTTATGTTTGTGCCTTATATGACAGGTTTTTCCCCGCTTCGCAATTTTTGTTCCCATTTTTTTGTTTCTATTTTAAGTTGATTTAACCCGCGCCGCCCATTCACCGGCGGTGTTGTGCTTGCAAAATTAGCCGCAGGCACGCATTGCATGTCTACCTAAATCGGAAAATATAGTTTAATATATAAATTCTACCGATGATTTGAGCACGCTGGAATACAAGCAGTGGTAGATTATGTAACATGCAGCAAATTTATTTCAGGAGCATCCATGATTAAAAGACTTTTTGACTGGCTGATACAGCCGCTCGGTCTGATCGCGGTGGGGATCGCATTCCTGGCGTTGTTCAGTCTCGCAGCTTACGGTGTTAACTACACTCAACAGGCGCCTGAACAGCCGGTTCAATTTCCACACAAGACGCACGTTGCTTTTGGCATTCAGTGCCTGTATTGCCATCCGGGCGCGGCCAGCGGTCCGGCGGCTGGTATTCCTGCCCAGGCCAAGTGTTGGGGTTGTCATCAACAAATCGTTAAGACAACCACCAGCCCGTTACTTGCGCCCTTAAAAGATGCAGTACTAAGCGGTACGCCTTTGCAATGGGTGCCCGTGGCTCAGGTACCGGATTTTGTTCAATTTAATCACCGCGCGCATATTGCGGCGGGAAGAAATTGCGAAGAATGCCATGGCGATATGTCCAAGGTGACGATTGCTGAAAACCCCCAAGTATTTAATATGGGTTTCTGTTTGAAGTGCCATATAAAAGTTGCGGGCGATGATCATGTAAAACTGGTCAAGCTTTCTGACTGCGGCACTTGTCATTATTAATCGGGCAAAAGGAAATAATTATGAGCGATAAATTTTCCAGGCGTGATTTTCTGAAATTGGCAGGTGTGGGCGCGGCAACTTCTGCGATCCTAACCGGCTGCGGGCCGGCTGCGCGTTATGTAAAACGCGAGCCGTACATGCAAATGCCCGAGTACACCTATAACGGTCAGAGCACTTATTACGCCACTACCTGCCGTGAATGCGCGGCCGGCTGCGGGCTTGTAGTTCGCACCATGCAGGGACGCGCGCTTAAAACCGAAGGGAATGTGAATAATCCGCTTAACCTCGGCAAAACTTGCGCGCGCGGGCAGGCAACTTTACATGGGCTGTATAACCCAAATCGTGTCCGCGGCGCTATTAAACATTCACGCGGTGACAGGTTGTATGAAACCGCCGCTGATCCGTTCACCGATGATTTTAAAGATGCCGACTCAAATATGAGTTGGGATGACGCTACGCAAGTGGTTGCCGATGCCCTCAAGAATAACAAGCCCTCTGAGATCGCCTTCCTAATGGGCATGGCCCCGGATCATCTCTTCGACCTGGTAGCGGATCTTGCAAAGGCAACCGGCATTAACGCCCCTCTCCGTTTTGGCGCATTGAGTATGTTTGAATCCCGTGCCACATGAAGCAAAGCCGCCGAGAATCTTTTTGGCGAGGCCCTTGCCGTCGTAGCCACGACCTTTGCCATCGCAGCAGTTTTCTTTCCGGTCATTTTTATGCCCGGAATTCCCGGCCAGTTCTTCCGCGAGTTTGGCGCCACGGTGACCGTGGCGGTATTGTTCTCGCTGTTGGTGGCGCGCCTGCTGAC
>JANODZ010000496.1:0-2755 GCA_031412935.1 Anaerolineales bacterium | reverse complement strand
AGCGACGAAAGATGCCTGCGTGATCGAGGCGCGTTCTTTTGTGATCGAGCCGTCATTGCAGGAAGCCTTGAAATTTGGTCCGTTTGACGTGGCGCTCTTTGCCTTGAAATCCTTTGATACCGCCGCTGCGTTGGAAGGCATTAAACCTTTTGCAGAGAAACTGCCGCCTATTCTATGCCTCTCGAATGGCGTTGAAAATGAACAAGCCATCGCAAGGTGGTTTGGTCCGGCGAAAGTGATCTACGGTACGGTGACGACTGCCATTGGGCGCCGTGGAGTTGGCGATATTGTATTGGAGAAATTACGCGGCATGGGCGTTGCCG
Source organism: Anaerolineales bacterium (assembly GCA_031412935.1). Classification (GTDB taxonomy): domain Bacteria; phylum Chloroflexota; class Anaerolineae; order Anaerolineales; family Villigracilaceae; genus Villigracilis. The sequence goes on along the minus strand of JANODZ010000496.1, from coordinate 2,432 downwards.
CAGGGCATGTACTCTCGGAAAAACTCGCCGCCGCTTTGGACGGCGCATATCTCAAATGTCGTTTGTATCCAGACCCGCAAAGCATGAAATGGTCGAAAATGTTGACCAACCTCGTCGCGAATCCAACCTCCGCAATTCTCAATATGACAGCGGCAGAGGTGTTTGCAAACAAGAAACTCTACGAACTAGAAATTGACATGCTTAAAGAATGTCTTGCAGTGATGAAGGCGAAAAATCTCGAAGTGGTTGACCTGCCGGGCACACCTGTCAGAGCCCTGGCATTCGCTGCAAAAATGCCTCTCTGGCTTTCCAAACCCTTTCTCTCGCGCGCCGCAGGCAGTGGACGCGGAGCAAAGATGCCCTCCTTTCACATCGACTTATATTCCGGCCGCGGCCAAAGCGAAGTTGAATTTTTACACGGCGCAGTTGTCCGCGAGGGGAAAGCGCGGGGCATTCCAACACCTGTCAATGAATTGTTAACCAATACACTTTTGGCTTTAACTAAAAAAGATATCCCATTGGCAGAGTTTGCGAACCAACCCGAAAAACTGTTAAGAGCATTAACACGTTTTAACGTTTGAGTGTTAAAACGTTAAAATGAACAGCGAAAATCCATGCCCATAAAAATTGTTCAACCCAATAAAAATGTCGAACTCCATCTTCCCGACGGACGAGTTCTTTCAGGTCCGCGAGGCACGCAGGTGGGCGAGTTCCTTCATCAGGTAAAGGATGATTTCGGCGCCCCGATTGTTGCCGCGATCCTCAAAAATGAAATCCACGAACTCACGTATGCGGTCGAGATCGAATCACATTGCATCCCTGTCACCATGCGTCAAGCCGATGGCGCGCGTATCTACCGCCGTTCGCTGATCTTCCTGCTGAAAATTGCATTTGCTGAACTATTTCCAAAAGCAAAACTTACCATTGATCATTCTGTATCATCGGGCGGATTTTACTGTCAGGTTCCAGAATATGGAAAACTCACCCAGAAGGAACTTAATTCTCTAAGCGTGCATATGAAAAAACTTGTTGGAGAGGACCTTCCTTTTCAACGTAAACAAGTTCCAATTCATGAAGCCATCGAATATTTCAAGCAGCTTGGTTATCAAGATAAAGTCCGTTTGTTTTCGCACCGCCAAAAAGATTACCTGACGCTTTATATCCTCAATAACCACATGGATTATTTGCACGGTTACATGGTTCCTTCCACCGCGTATTTAGCATGGTTCAATCTAACACTTGCCGAAGGCGGCGGTTTCACGCTTCAATTTCCGCGTCGTCACGCACCCACACAACTTGAGCCGATGGGAAACTACCCAAAATTATTAAGCGCCTTTCGTCAATATGGTGATTGGCTGACGCATCTTGATATTGATAGTGTCGGCGCGCTCAATGACGCCATCGAGGCGGGCCGCGCGGAGGAGATCGTACTGGTCTCGGAAGCGCTGCATGAGCAAAACGTCACAGACATCGCACAGCAGATCGCGCAAAAAAATTCACGCATCATCTTAATCGCGGGTCCCTCCTCTTCAGGTAAAACGACAACCTCGCGCCGCCTTGCGATTCAACTGCTTGCGCGCGGGATCTCGCCGTTCCCACTTGAACTTGATAATTATTTTTTTGACCGTACAAAGACTCCCCTCGGCAAAGATGACAAGCCTGATTTCGAAGCTCTCGAAGCGTTGGATCTAACCCGCCTTGCGCATGACATTGATAAACTCCTCAGTGGAGAAAAAATCCAATTGCCGCGATACAACTTCAAGTCCGGGCTGAGCGAAGCGGGGGATGTGATCCAATTAAGAGTTGGACAGCCGCTCATCCTTGAAGGCATACATGGGATGAATCCCCGCCTCATTCCTAACCGTTTGGCTGATTCAGCGTTTCGGGTATATGTCTCCGCTTTGACACAGCTCAACCTCGACCGCCACAATAGAGTCTCGACCACCGACACGCGCCTGATCCGGCGCATGGTGCGTGACGCGCGCGAGCGTGGATATTCCGCCACGCAAACCATCAGTAATTGGGAGTCTGTCCGCCGCGGCGAAAAACGGCACATCTTCCCTTATCAGGAAAATGCAGACGTGATGTTTAACTCCGCGTTGGTGTATGAGCTTGCCGTGTTGAAACCGCTCGCAGAACCATTATTGAGGCAGGTGCCATACAACGCGCCGGAATTCATCGAAGCCCGAAGATTGCTCGCCTTCCTGGAGTGGTTCCTGCCGTTGGATGCGAATCTGATCCCCGCTAATTCAATTATGCGCGAATTTTTGGGCGGCTCGAGTTTAAAGGATTTCAAGATTTGGCGAGGGTAGTTCAAATCGAAATGCGGAGTTCTTGTTATTTCAATATTGCTTCAATCTGTGCAAGCTCCGTTGCTGAAAAATCTAGTCTCTTTAATGTTCCAACCGCATCGTCGATCTGTTCCACTTTGC
>JANODZ010000495.1:0-4970 GCA_031412935.1 Anaerolineales bacterium | reverse complement strand
CCCGAATCGTTTTTCTATCGGTATTGGATGCCACATTGTACGGAAAGTCGGTCAAAATACCACAACTTGCTGCCCGATTACCAATATCGTTCAACCCTATGCAGACCCCTGTTTCCGCCATTATCCTCGCCATCGGCGACGAACTACTGTACGGACAAATCGTGAATACCAACGCCCAAGTGATTGCGGAAGCGCTCACATCCATCGGCATCCGCGTCCGTTACCAATGGACGGTGGGCGATGTAAAGGAAGATATCGAACGGGCATTCCTCGACGCCTCGCAGTTGTCGCAAATCGTGGTATCAACGGGCGGGCTTGGGCCTACCGCCGACGACCTCACAATGCCCATCCTCAACGACTTGACCGAAAGCCAACTCCATTTCGACTTAAGTACATGGGAGCACATTGTCAATTTATTGAAAGGCAAAGGCAAAGAATTGGCCGAGTATAACCGCGCCCAAGCCATGGTTCCTTCGGAAGCCAACATCATCCCAAACAAATTGGGCACAGCGCCCGGCCTCTGGTTCGATCGCCCCGACGAAGGTACGTGGGTGGCCTTCCCCGGAGTGCCCCACGAAATGGAACAGATGCTGTACGATGAGCTACTTCCCGCCCTGAAATCGAAATATGTACTGGGCACGATTACCCATGTGCATGTACAAACCGCTTGGATTGCCGAAGCCAAACTTTCCTCGTTGTTGAGCGATTGGGAGAAGAAGCTACCCAAAGGCATTTCGTTGGCCTATCTTCCTCGCCCGGGGCAAGTTACGTTGCGGCTTACGTCTTCAATATTCTCAAAAAACAGATTGGAACAACTCGCCCAACAACTACCCGACTCGGTGAAAAAATCGGTGCTGGGGCTGGGGAAACTGAATTTGGAGGAATGGGTGGGGAAAGTATTGATGGAAAACGGGCAAACACTGTCCACGGCCGAGAGTTGCACAGGCGGATTCATCGCGCATCTTATCACCAAACTTCCCGGTTGTTCACAATGGTACAACGGGGGCATCGTGGCGTATAGCAACGACATCAAAGAACACCAATTGGGCGTAAAGCCCGAAACGTTGAAAGCATTTGGGGCAGTGAGCGAGCAAACCGTGCAAGAAATGGCGGAACGGGCCAAGGAAAAGTACAAATCCACTTTTGCCGTGGCCACCACGGGCGTTGCCGGCCCAACAGGTGGATCGCCCGAAAAGCCTGTGGGCACGGTATGGTTGGCAGTAGCCGGCCCAACACGCACCATCACCAAACTCCTCAACCTCACTTCCGACCGATGGATGAACATCCGACTCACCCAAACGGCAGCGATGTATTACGTTTGGAGGGAAATCCAGGAGCAGGTGCGAGCGAAAGACTTGCGATGAACTTGTTTTTTGAAAAAGCCGTGATCAATCTTGTTCTTTACTCTTCCCAAACCGATTCGGTTCGATTATATTTGATCGGATGCAAAAGGGTGAAATCGACGATTTTTTCCTTTATCGCTCACCCAAGTTTGTTTGTTTATCTGATTATAACACAGGATCCAGCCCTCCATAACTTTTTCACTCCATACCCTTTCTCGATAAACCCACACCGCTATGAAACCATTTTATGAAAAAAAAATCGCCGTTTTGGGCGGCGGCCAGCTTGGGCGGATGCTTATCCAATCGGGTATTGGCTGGAACCTGCGCTTCAAAGTGCTCGACCCCGACCCCAAGGCATCATGCAGCCGGTTGGGTGTCGATTTTCATGTGGGCTCGCTCACCGACTTCGATACTGTGTATGCTTTCGGGAAAGGGCAGGATTTGATCACGGTCGAAATCGAAAATGTGAATGTAGATGCCTTGGAAGCACTGCAGGCCGAAGGGGTAGAGGTTTTTCCACAACCCCATGTGTTGCGTACGATCCAGGACAAACGACTTCAAAAACAGTTTTATCAAGATAACCAGATACCGACCGCAGATTTTGTATTAGTGGAAGGATTGGCGGCATTGAGCGACCACCATCATTTCCTGCCCGCCGTTCAAAAAAGCGGCCGTGGCGGGTACGACGGTCGTGGCGTGCAAGTGCTCATGGGCCCCGACGACATCCACAAAGGGCTCGACACGCCCGGGCTTCTGGAAAAGCACGTCATCATCGAAAAAGAAATCTCCGTCATCGTCGCCCGCAACCTCCGCGGCGAAATAAAGGCCTTCCCCGCCGTGGAACTGGTGTACCATGCCGGCCAAAACATGGTCGATTACCTCATCTGTCCAGCCGATATCTCCACAACGCATCAGCGTGAAGTCCGCGATTTGGCCATGTCGGTAGCCGAAAAATTGGATAGTGTCGGTTTATTGGCGGTGGAGCTTTTCCTCACGCCCGAAGGCGATATTTTGGTGAACGAAGTCGCACCCCGCCCCCACAACAGCGGCCACCAAACCATCGAGGCCAACTATACTTCGCAGTACGAGCAACACTTGCGCGCCATATTAAACCTCCCTCTGGGCAACACATCGCTCAAAAGCTTCGCAGGCATTAAGCCGCTTCGTGGGATCGTTACGGGGTGCAATGAGGCATTCTTGATCGACTCGAAGACACGAAACGAAATCGTGAAAGCCGATCCCAAGAGTGCCGAGATCATCCATCCCTACTTTCGAGGCCAGGATGTGAATCGCTGGCAATCGGAGTGGGCGGAAACGTGGATCATCTTCACTCGACGCGGCATCGACATTGAAGCCTATCTAGGAGTGAAAGCCCACTTGGAACAGTTCAAGGAACAGCTCGAACCCAAGCCCGATGATTGGACTGGAACCGAGTGGCCGGGTCGCAAAGCAGGCTCATACACGTGGTTTGAGATTCAGGACTCTATTGATTACTGGCGGGAGTTCGAGAAGCCCAAGATCAGCTATCAGGAGATCCAGTTTCATCCGAGCTACGCCTTGGACACCAAAGGCTTCTTTGGCAACAACAAGACCTTCTTCATCACCTGCGAAGACCTTTACTTGCTAGCCGTGCTGAACTCGCCGCTGATGTGGTGGCACAACTGGCGCTACCTCCCGCACATGAAGGACGAAGCGCTGTCGCCCGTTGGGTTCCTCATGGAAGCGCTACCCATCGCCGAGCCGACAACCGCGATCCGTGAAGCCACCGAGTCCGCCGTGCGTCGCCTGATTAAGATCACCGCCTCCGAGCAACAAACCCACCGCACGGTGCTCGACTGGCTGCGCGTGGAATACGCTATCGAAAAGCCTGGCAACAAACTCCAGGCCCTGACCGACCTCGACTCCGACCGCTTCGTCGCCGAAGTGAAACGCATCCGCGGCAAGAAACTCCCGCTCACCGCCGCCGGGCTGCAAGCCCTGCGCACCGAATACACCCGCACCATCGAACCCGCGCGCACCCTCGCCGCCGAAGAACTGAAGCTGGAGCGCACCCTCAGCGACCTCGTGAACCAAGCCTACGGGCTGACTCCCGACGAGATCGCCCTCCTCTGGGACACCGCGCCCCCCCGCATGCCGATCCCAAAGCCGAATTGAACGACCGCATCTATGATGCCATTTCGCTCTCACCCCCGAGGAAATCCAACTCCTGCAAAAGGAGGTCGAGCATTGAACCCGACGCACGGCTGGATTCCGGCTTGTGACCTTCGCGAATCCTGACGAAAGTGCCCGGAAATATGAGCCCGACCGAAGCAACTGCGGAGATTTTCGTGACGGCTTTCAAAGCCTTGAAGCCCAAGGAACGGGAAGCCGTGTGGCAAAAGCTCGTGGCCGATCCGAAACTCGGCGAAGACCTCGCTGATACGCTCGCCTTGGAAGCCCGGCGGCGGCAGCCGCGGGAGTCCTTCCGCGACGTGGTGAAAGCGCTCAAAATCCGGGTGTGAGCTGGCGGGTGGACATAGCGCGGGACGCGCGGAAAGAACTCGCCCGCCTGCCCACTCCGATGCAGACCCGCATCGCCCGCGCGATCCTGGCGCTGGAGGACGAGCCCTTTCCGCACGGCAGCAAGAAGCTCAAGAACCGCGACGGCTGGCGCATCCGCGTGGGCGATTATCGCGTCCTCTATTTCACCGACACCAAAGCGCGGCAAATCACCATCGGCGTCATCGGCCACCGCCGGGACGTGTATCGGGAGTGAACCGCGCCCGATTGAACACCGCGACCAATACAGCCCTCCCGGCTGCGAACCCGTGCCCACATGAGCATTAAGAGGGAGCCAAAGAAGCAACCCAAGAGGAAAGGGCGGGAGAAAAAGGGGTTGCTTTCCGATGACAGCCCGATGATTCCCCGGCCCGCATTTTGCGCGTTCGCTCTGGAGGACGAACGGCACGGGAGGCGACGGATGCGCGGGCTCGGAAAGTATTTCGACGTGGCCAAATTCGCCCCCAACGCCTCCAGCGAAGTCTTCTCCGTGTACCGCGCGGCACTCGGCAATTCGCGCGTGAAGTTGTTTTGTTGCGCTAATCAGGCGGGCAAAATCATTCACCGGGAAAAGTATGTCCATCCGACACAGGAGGAGGCGGTGCGCGACCTCCTGGCGATCGCCCAGGATGCGACCGTCTTGCTGGCCGAATTGCTTAACAAAGAGCCTGAGCTTTGCCGGAGCATCGCGGCGAGTAAGACGGAGTGGCCGGTGATGGCCGACATGACGGAAAAGGATTGGAAACGGGAGATCGCAGACACAGTTGCCAAGCTCGAACTGGGGAAGAACATCAAAGGCTATTTGCTCGCGGCGCGGACGGCGGACGAGAACGTGATCCGATGCTGGGCCGCGGCCATCTACGAGACGCTTTTCCAGAGCCGATTCACATTCAAGGATGCGATCGAAAAGCCGCGCGACCATTTGACCACCCACGATTGTCCCGAGTGGGTGCGGAAGACGTTGGACTTGCCGCGTTTCATCAAGGCGGACGCTCGCAAGTGGGCCAAGCTCGGCGAGGAAATGCTCCTGGAGCAGAGGCCCGACTTTCTCGAAGCTCCCGACCTCGCGGCAAAAAAGCGGAGCTGGAC
>JANODZ010000494.1:0-1803 GCA_031412935.1 Anaerolineales bacterium | reverse complement strand
CCTTCACGTCCCGTTTGGATAGACACGCGTATTCAAGTCATCTATACTGCCGAACAAGCGGAGCAATATCTCTTTGTGGAATCTGCCCAATCTGGTTGGGATTCATATCTTGAAAAAAACAAAGTAAATCTATTAGTGCTTGCTAATACTCAGTTGGCGTTGGTAAAAGCAGTAAAAAATTCAGGAGCATGGTGCGAGCAATACCATGATGACGTTGCTTTTGTTTTTTCTAGATGTATTCCAATACGATGAAAAAAAATTATCCTAGCCGACTTGCTTTGCAGCAGCGCGTGCTCCCCAGTTATCGCATCCCGTTTTTTGATCTACTTGCGCAATCCTGCGAAAGCATGAGTCTCTTTGCCGGCCTGCCTCGTCCAGTTGAAATGATTGCCAGCGGCAAACCTCAATTCGCAAAATATCACGAAACAAAAAATATTCATTTATTCAGCGGCGCATTTTATCTTTGCCATCAACAGGGATTTATCAACTGGCTCGAAGACTGGAATCCAGATTCATTAATTGTGGAAGCGAACCCGCGCTACCTCTCCACACCTTCCGCAGTTAAGTGGATGCACGTCCGCGGACGAAAAGTAATCGGCTGGGGATTGGGTGCGCCGCCTCTTTCCGCGCCGTTAGCCGGACTCCGTCAAAGGAGCAGAATCTCATTCCTGAGTCAGTTCGACGCGCTGATCGCATACAGTCAACGCGGCGCAGACGAATATGCCGCACTCGGTTTCCCGCGCGAAAAAATATTTGTGGCGCACAACTCAGTCTCGCCAGGAGCAGCGTTTAACGTTGAACGTTCAACGGTAAACGCTAAACCTTCGATCTTATTCGTCGGAAGATTACAGTCTCGAAAACGAGTCGATTATTTACTGCGCGCCTGCGCCGAAATGGAATCAAAGCCGCGATTAATAATTGTTGGCGATGGACCCGAACGCGCCGCATTGGAGTCACTTGCCAGGGATGTGTATCCTGTCGCAGAGTTTGCCGGAGCCAGGCATGGGGCTGAGATCAAACCCTATTTCTCAGAAGCAGATTTATTCGTCCTGCCCGGAAGCGGGGGGTTGGCTGTCCAGGAAGCGATGAGTTACGGCTTGCCCGTCATCGTGGCAAAAGGCGATGGCACGCAGGATGATCTTGTCCGTCAGGGAAATGGCTGGCAGATTCAACCCGAAGATTATGGCGCGCTTGTATCCACAATGCAAAACGCGCTATCGGATATGGCGCGTTTGCGAAAGATGGGCGAAGAGTCTTTTCGAATTGTTTCTGAAGAGATCAACATCCACAAGATGGTGGATGTGTTTGTACATCTGTTAAATTCTCTTTAGTATTGCATTATTCAGACAGCGCCACCAATTCAGCCTGTACAAATCCTTTTTTGCCTTCCCTGGTTTGCACATTCAACCATTTGCCGGCCTTCCCTATTTTTGGCCTGGCTTTGCTCGCATCTTCGATCACTGCAAGTTTTGCGCGAATTTTTTCAGTGGATACAATATGCGATTTATTGGATTCGGTTTCATAAATCTTTGCGCCGAATTTTCCAACCCTTGATTTGACAGCGACAACAAGTTGATAAGGTGTTGGCGCCGCTGCGGGTGCGGGTGCGGGCGCATCCGTAACGGGACCTGGAGCGGGTACGGTTACCGCAGCAGGGGTTGCCGTTTGAATTTTTTCCAAATACCACGCGGCGGCAAAGCCTTCATGGCCTTTATCATCGCGGACGCGTATCCATTGATTGATCGCGCCAATTTTTGATGCGCCGTCTGATTCAGCGATCGTCAACACTGAGCCCGCAGGCAC
>JANODZ010000493.1:0-9895 GCA_031412935.1 Anaerolineales bacterium | reverse complement strand
GGTTTCGCGCACCTCCGTCAGATGCGGTTCAAGTTCCTTCGCAACCGAAGCAAGCGTATCGTTAAGCAGGCGGCCGATGATATCGCTGGATGCGTATCCCAAAATTGTTTCGGCGGCCCGGTTGGTCAGCGTGATCTGATTCTTTATATCCGCTGTGATCACGCCGCTGGCGATGGATGCAAAGATGTTATCCATTAGATTTTTAAGTCCGGTGACTTCTTCGAGCGTGTGTTTGAGCGATGAGAAAAGGCGCGCGTTCTCGATCGCCACTGCGGCCTGGTTTGCAAAAGCAACCAGCAGGTTCCGCTCTGATTCAGCGAAGATGCCCGCGCGGATGCGGTTATCAGCATAGATCACACCGATCAGATCATTCTTTACTTTAAGAGGCACGCACAAAATGGAGCGCAGATTGAATGCCACGATGCTTTCCTGCCCCATGAAGCGCTGGTCTTCGAGCGCGTTGGTAGTGATCAGAGGTTCGCCTGAATCGATCACGCGCCTGACAATCGATTTGCTCACTGTCAACTCGGAAGAGTTTACCGACTCCATTTCCCAGTTACGGCCCATGCGTATGACCATTTCCCCTTTTTCATCGCGCAGCATCAGGAAGCCGCGTTCTGCTTTCGTCAGGCGCACGATGTTGTCCATCACGATCGTCAGCACTTCATCAAGTTCGAGCGAAGAGTTGATGACCTGCCCCACATTTGCGAGGGCGAGCATATTACTATGTTCGCGTTGAAAGGCTTCGATCTTTTCACTGATCTGCGTCAGATTTGTTTCCAGGTAGTGTAGTTCTTCAGTTGTATTTTTAGGGAGCTTGTACTTTCCGTCCACTAATTCGGTGCGAATCTTTCTCACTTGCAGACTTAAAGTTTGCAGGTGATCGGGTACGGTTGTAGGGCGGGTTTGTTCATCCATGAGCGTTATCGTAGCCGATTATAACGGGTATTGAGAATCTGCAAGGTTTCTGTTGCCCGATATTGCCACGTCTTAAGTAACAATGCCAGGGCTGCTTTGCGAGCGGCAGCGATGTTTCCTGGGCGGTTTGTGAACAGGATGGTTTCTTGTTCATGTATGAGGGTTGTGATCGCTGCTTCTGCAGAAGGGATTAATTTGCAAAGTGTCCCTGCGCGTTCCATGGATGTAGTGTGTGCAGGTAGTGGGTGATGAAGCCAGCGCAGGCTCAGATCAATTGAATGGAAAGAACGTTCAATCGAGGTGAGCATGGCCCATTGAGTCCAATGCTTTAACCAGGAAGGAGGAGGATGACCGTTTTTTGTATACCTACCCTCTAAATAAATTGGAAAACGGTCTGCCCACGAGTTGCGTTGAATCATAAAAATACCCAGCGTGAACAAGGCAAAAATTATAGCCGAATATAGCAAGCGGGTTTGCAGATTGATCCGGGTTGGGTTTTGTAAATCCTCTTCTGCGAGCAAGGTTGGGTCAAAGCCGCCCGGGTTGAGCAGTTCTTCATTGTTAATGACATCTGAATTGTTATTTGTCGGGTCGTTTGGATCTGCGCCGGCGGAGGGTTCTTTGATCTCCTCCTCAGGCCGGTTTAAGGGTGATTGATTTCCAGTGGGTTCAAATTCCACCCAGCCAATATTGGGAAAATACACCTCGGGCCATGCGTGTGAATCCTTAAAAGTAACAATGTATTCCCGGTCCAATTCTTCATAGGAGCCTTCAACAAAGCCAACTGCCATGCGCGCGGGAATTCCCAGAGTGCGCAGTAGAAGCACTTCCGCGCTGGCATAATACATGCAGAATCCTTTTTTCTCTTCGAACAATACCCACACCAAGGGATCTTCGAAGCTGGGCGGTGACCCTGTTAATTGGGTGGTGTATATGATCTCTTTTCTTAAATAGGCGGTGACGGCTTGCGCTTTGTCATATGGGGTAAGGTACGCTCCTGCAACGCGTTCTGCCAGCCTGGTAAATATTTGCACAAGTTCATCCGGGACTTGCAGGTATTGATTTGTTACCCAATCAGGATAGGCGCTACCTGCACTGCGTAACTCATTTATGCTTGGGTTTGCGATCATCGCGCGCACCTCATAACTGTCGCCAGCGACCAGGCCCGGGCTTGCGAGCCAGGCAGTAACATCATGAATTGAGTCAGAGGTTGAAGAGGTCATCAATTTGCTTTTGTGATCGATCCAAATTGTTTCAGCGGGTGCGTATATTAATTTCTGTCCTGGAAAATTAATGGTCACTGTAAAATTTGCTTCGTGCCGTCTCAGCGGGGTGGTCGTTGGTAGACCATCCGATTTAGGATCGAAATTTTTATTTGTACTATTTGTGCTTGACCATTGTCCATTAATGTATTGGTCATATACCATGCCGCGCCAATAGTATCGAACAGGTTCAAATTTATTCTGATTAACTTTCACGTAAAAAGCAACCGTGTCACTGACAGGCGCGTTGTTCCCCAAACTCAGGTTTGAATTGTAAAAATCCCCGCCCCCAGAAGCGCCATAGGGAGAATCAAGGGCGCTGACAGTGTTTGAGAGTCTTGACTTAATCGGCTCTGTAAAATTATTCCATGCTTTTGTGATGGGTTTAATGTTGATCTGCGCACTCGGCAGTATCCAGACCGCGAATATTGCGATTGCGGCGAAGGTCAACTCACTGCGTGAAAGGTCCCATTCTGAATCAGAAGTCCGAGAGACACGTTTTGTTTTCCAACCGTCTTTATTATCAAGAAAATTTATGCGTCCTAATAATGCCAGCGTGAAAAAGAAGTAAAACGCCAGAGCCCATGCGCGCAGAGATACCCAGGGATCATATATTTGTATGATCAGCATTGCCAGGCCTGAAGGAATAATTATCTTTAAATAATTTCCATGCCGCGCCAGCTGGTAGCCCGCATGCAGGCCGATGACCCAAAATCCGATTGATGCGAGTGTGAGGAAAAATAGCGTGTCATAGACAGGTTGGTTTTGAATTAAAAAAACCAGTGAAATTTGCAGCCGAAACATTATTCCACTTAAGTCCAGGTACAAAAAATCGGTTGGTTCAACAGCTTTCAGCAATTGCATTGGAATGAGTAATAATCCATATTCAAAGCCAACCCAGATTGCGTTACGGCGCGATAAAGAACTGTAACCAATCATCAGCCCGATACTTACGGCATAAAAACTAACCATGAGTACCAACCGAAGAGAAGGAACCCACTCAGACATTACGAGACGTGTGGATGCAAGCTGTACGAGTAGAACAGTGATAATTGAGGCTTGCCAATCCCACGGTCGTTTGGGCAACCCGCGCTGGATTGATTCGAAAAATCCGCTCAAATAATTAGCAGACCCGGATGATTTTTCCATGCTTTGAGTTTACTTTGTAAATGGGTTGTCCGTCAATTGTGCCGGCCGAAAAACCCTGCTGGAGAAGGGTATTGCTTTTGTTTTAAATGGGTTTTAGCAGGTTAATCGGCGTTGATGCCTTTCGGAAATTACGGAAATAAACCCAGCCTGAACACAGACCCTGCAAGGGTGCGGATGAATTTCCACTTTGAGGGTAGAACGAATTTTGCCAGTTCGTTAATGGATAGACACATAAAAACCCTGCGGAGGGAATCCCCTTAGAGACTGTTTCTTAAAGGTTTTTTTACCACTGAGATCACGAAGATCACGGAGTAAAACCTTTGAAAATCTCTGTGGACTCCGTGTTCTCTGTGGTTAATGCTCTTATTTTATGTGCTTTTTAGATTTAAGAAAAGCTCTCTTATGCAGACCGCTGTTGAGATGGGGTTAGGCTCTTGGTTAATTATCGCCAATTACATCTTTCTGAACATACCTGCCATCCCTGCTCGGTCAGAACGGTGTCTTTAACTCAATAAAGGATATTAATTCAATCTGATATAATTATATAAATGTTGAAATATTATAAGGGCTTGTAAATGACGCTCGAAAAAAATACCCTCATTCAAAACCGTTATCGTATTATTGAAATTCTTGGCCAGGGCGGTATGGGGTCGGTTTATCGCGCAATAGATGAAAATCTTGGCGTGGCAATTGCCCTGAAAGAAAACCTTTTCACAACCGATGAATATACGCGTCAATTTCGACTTGAGGCAGTGATCCTGGCGAATTTGCGTCATCCGAATCTGCCGCGCGTTTCTGATCATTTTGAACTCGGAGATCAGGGACAATATTTGGTAATGGATTTCATCGAAGGCGAAGACCTGCGATCTCGTATGGAGCGGCTCGGTACCCTTTCTGAAGAAGATGTAATACAAATCGGCGCGGCAATCTGTGATGCGCTTGCTTATTTACACACTCGTAAACCTCCCATTTTACATCGTGATATCAAGCCGGGAAATGTAAAGATTACCCCGCAGGGGCATATTTTTCTGGTGGATTTTGGCCTGGCAAAAGTATATCAAGGCACGCAGCAGGCTACCTCGACAGGAGCGCGGGCCATGACGCCCGGTTACTCTCCGCCTGAGCAATATGGTACAGCACGGACGGATCCGCGAACCGATTTTTATTCTTTGGGAGCAATGATGTATGCGGTGTTAAGCGGGGTTATTCCAGAAGATGGCCTTGCGCGTGCAATGGATAATGCCCAGCTAACCCCCTTACGCAAACGAAACTCAAATATTTCACGTCGTTTGGCTTCTGTAATTGAAAAAGCGATGGCTGTCGACCCAAGCGATCGCTTTCAAAGCGCGGAAGATTTCAAAATGGCGCTGCTTGGTTCAAATTCAAAATCTCAACATTTACCGGGCAGCCATGCAGTTGCGCCTTTTTCGGAAGAGCCTTCTGTGCCGAATGATGGAATTAACGTTGCTGATAGCATAGAAAAAGCACCCCGGCCGCCGGTGGAAGATGAGCAGCCATTTGTATCTCCACTTAAAAGGCAAAAGGAGCGCGAACGGAAGCGCCGAATGGCATTAACCCGTTTTGTGTTTACATTACTTTTATTGTTACTGGCAAGTGTCCCTTTTATTGCTCCTGGTATTCTCCCCGACTACATTCGAGCCGCATTACCCTTCCCATTGCCGACAGGCCGGATCACACCCTCCACCACTCCTTCGCCGCTTCCGACACAAACTATTCCAGCCACTTCAACCTCCACTGAAGTTCCTCCTACCCGGACAATTCTTCCTACAAATACACCAGCTCCGATTGTCATTGGAACTACGGGAATTGAACCAACCGCTTCCATAGCAATCCCCGCTTCAGCAATCCCCGCTTCCGCTACTGCTACTCCTACATTATCAGTAACCCCGGTTGGCGGTTCCGGGCAGATAGCATACGCATCCAATCGTTTGGGATTATCACAAATCTTTCTTGTTGACCTCGCCAGCCAGGCTGTGTTGCAGATTACAGATATGCCGGAAGGTGCGTGCCAGCCATCATGGTCTCCGGATGGCGGGAAACTGGTGTTTACATCTCCATGCAAAGGCATGGATGAAATTTATTATGGCGGTGGTTTGTATATTATTAATGCGGATGGAAGTAATCTGAAGCCGCTTAAAACTGTTCCCGGCGGTGATTTTGACCCCGCCTGGTCGCCAGATGGCAATTCGATTGCGTTCACTTCCTTACGCACAGGGCAAATGGAAATTTTTACCATTCGTTTGGACGATTCCTCTTTAATTGCCACTCAGCTTACCAAAGGCGCTCCAAGTGTTGAGGCGCGCCAGCCGGCCTGGTCGCCGGATGGGAATCAGATCGTTTATGCAGTTAAGCGCTTGGGTGTCTATCAGGTCTGGCTCATGAACCTGGATGGCGCCGATCAAAAACAAATCGTCAGAAGCGGCATCACGTTTTCCGATTATCTTCCAACATGGTCACCGGACGGGGGACTGATTTTGTTCAATCAGCGTTGCGTGACCGCATTTTGTTTCCCGTATTTAATGAGTATCTCTGCCAAAGATCGATCTATCCTGCAGGGAAACAGATTGCAAATAAACGTTATTTCAGTGGAAGATGTGGAATATTCCCCGGATGGCTTTAGACTTTTGTATGAAGGTGAAGAAGAAAGTGAGAATAAAGATATTCTCTATATGACTGTTACAGGTGCAAACCGTATCCGTATGACGACTCATAAAGGCTTGGATTTTGACCCCGCCTGGCGACCCTCCGAAAACTGATCTGTTCCTGAAATCTTCGAAACGCGAGAGTATAATAAAATACTCTCGCGTTTATTAATACCTTTCAAAAGTATCAAGATGCAATGATCTGAATGGATATAAAATAGAAATGAATATTTTTCCCTTGGGATAGCATGTCTCATAAGTTTTAGCCGGAATGTAGCTGGTAATGGCGCTTCGCAAGTAGGAGCGGAAAATTAATAAGCCAGGAATTTAATGATTATCGAACACGAAACCTTATTACATAATCGCTATCGGATTCAGGAGAATCTGGGTCAAGGCGGCATGGGATCGGTTTTTCATGCCATTGATGAGAATCTGAGCGTTGAAGTTGCTGTTAAAGAAAATCTGTTTACAACAATAGAATACGCGCGCCAGTTTCGTTTAGAAGCCGTTATTCTTGCAAATATTCGTCATCCAAATCTTCCCCGTGTATCAGATCATTTTGTTGTTGAGGGAGAAGGTCAATACCTTGTCATGGATTATATTGAAGGCGAGGACCTTCGCCAGCGCATGGAGCGCCAGGGAGTTCTCTCGGAAGATGAAGTAGTCTTAATCGGGGCTGCGATCTGTAATGCGCTTTCTTATTTGCATGCGCGCAATCCTTCCATTTTACATCGAGATATAAAACCAGGTAACGTAAAAATATCCCCGGATGGACATATCTTCCTTGTAGATTTCGGTCTTGCCAAGATGGTCCAAGGCAATCAGGCCACTACCACCGGCGCGCGCGCAATGACCCCTGGATATTCTCCGCCTGAACAATATGGCACTGCACGTACCGATGCGCGGACGGATATTTATTCATTAGGCGCAACGCTTTATGCCGCGTTGACTGGCGTCATACCGGAAGATGGCCTTGCGCGTGCGATGGAAAACGCCCAACTTACGCAACTCCGAAAAAGAAACCCAAATATATCCCGCCGCCTAGCAGCCGCTATTGAAAAAGCCATGGAAGTGGATCCTGGAGACCGTTTCCAATCTGCAGATGAATTTAAGACTGCCCTATTTACTTCCGTATCTAAAACTCTGCAAAAACAAGGCGTATACACAATTCCTCCGGCGCCTCCAAAAGTGGAGAGAAATGGTGATCCAGCCAAAGCCGTTATTAGTTTGACTCACTCCATTCCATTGGAAGAACTTGCTTTTGTTTCTCCGCGTAAAAAGCAGCTTGAGCGTTCCCGGCGCCGTAGTCGCTCTCTCATCGGAATCCTATTTTCTTTTTTGTTGGTTGGTTTTATAGGCGTTGCGTTTCTCGTCCCCAACTTAATACCTTTATCTGTTCGAAAAGCTCTTCCTTTTTTGCCGCCCGTAGAAATTAGCGCCATTCCCACACAACCCTCCCTGATCGTTCCCAATACCGCCAATTTTGATGCAACACTCATAACGACGCCGCTGCCCATTCAAACACAAACTGAAACATCATCAGTTGTTCAAAACATCCCTTCCACACCAATTGGAGCAGATTTTTTACAGATTGCGTATTCCTCAACTCGGACCGGTATTGCCCAAATCTACCTTTCGAATATTCTAAGTGATGAAGCAATTGCGATCACAAACATGTCTGGCGGTGCATGTCAACCCTCCTGGTCTCCGGATGGAACCCGGCTGGTATTTATTTCCCCATGTACTATAAAGAAAGACACGTATCCCCAATCCGGCCTGTTTATTATTAATGCCGATGGCTCTAATTTACAGCCGATATCTTCTGCCACAAGCGGTGATTTTGAACCTGCGTGGTCGCCAGACGGAAATTTCATTGTATTCACATCCTTAAGGGATGGATATATGCAGATCTATTCATACGATCTTGAAACGAGTACAGTTCAGCGCCTGGTCGAAACAAATCTCAATGATGCAGCTCGTCAACCCTCGTGGTCTCCGGATGGGTTACAAATTGTTTATGCCTATCAAAGAATTACCTCTTATGAATTATGGTTGATGAGCAGCCTGGGTTCAGACCAACATCAACTTCTTGCCAGCGGTGACGTGCTTTCCAATCAATACCCCATTTGGTCACCCAATGGAGATTTTGTTCTATTTAGTCAACAAAATACAGTTGAGTTCACTTTCCCCAATCTATATTCCCTGAAGCTGGGTACTAGTAACCTGCCCTTGAGGGTCCCGATGGGCGTCCTTTCGGTTGAAGATGTAGATTATTCGCCAGGCGGGTTATGGCTCGCCTACGAAAGCGGGGGTGATCGAGGGTATCATATTTATTACTCATCCCCTTCAGGTGGCAATCTAACCCGCATTACAGAAGATGTCTCCTTTGATGATTTCGACCCTGCCTGGAGGCCCATTCAATAAACCCAATCATAGAAATTAGTTCAATCATGTAAAGAGAAAAGACTCTGGCATCCCGTCTTTTCTCTTTACATTTTTATAAACTCTTACACTCCTCTTATTGACGCTCCCTATTTTCACATGTTAGACTTGTGCCGCCATGACTGAACTTACCTTAAGACAACGAAGTATTCTCGTGCTTCTCATTCGCGATTATATTGAGACGGCGCAACCCGTCGGTTCAAAGCGATTGGTGGAACGCTTCCATCTTGACCTAAGTACTGCCACCGTCCGAAATGAGATGTCCGCGCTGACAGAGATGGGCTACCTAAGACAGCCCCACACCTCGGCCGGCCGTGTGCCTGCTGAGGATGGATATCGCGTCTTTGTCGGTCAGCTGATGCAAAAAGCAGAATTGCCCACGGCAGTTCAAAATACCATTTCTCATCAGTTCTTTCAAGCGCCCCCGGATGTGGAACAATGGATGACCCTTGCCGCGTCTGTCCTGGCATATCAATCACAAGGTGTGTCGCTGGTCACCGCGCCGCAGACTGAGATGATTCGTTTTAAACACATTGAATTAATTTCCACACAGGGTCGGCAGATTTTAATGGTCGTGGTGATGGAAGGGGGTGAAGTCAACCAACAGGTATTAACTTTAGCCGAATCAGTGACGCAAGACCGGCTGAGTCAAGCTGCTGCACGTCTCAACTCGCTGTTGGCTGGTTTGTCGATCGAGGCAATTGCTGAGCTTGCATCTCAGACCGACGCGCTTGAACACGACATTATCAGCCTTTTGGTACAGGATTTGAAGCGCATATCTGAAAGCGCTTCAGGTGAATTCTATACGGATGGACTCACGAATGTATTAGGCGAACCCGAATTTGCCGAATCAGATGAGGCACGCTGGGCGATGCATCTGTTTGAAGAAAGATCAACTTTGCAGGAGCTAATTGCGCGTGCATCTTCAAACAGCAGTGTCGGCGGATTACAAGTATTGATTGGCGGCGAAGGTGGATGGGAGGAACTCCGTCAGTGTTCGATGGTGATCGCAAAATACGGGGCGCCGGGCCTGGTAACAGGAACTTTAGGCGTGCTTGGACCCATGCGCATGTCCTATGCCCGGACGATACCGACTGTAAGATATGTTGCCGGGTTATTAAGTAATTTGGTGAATACTAATCGTTAATTCGATGCTCAAAAGTCGAATATCCAATACCGAATAATGAGAGAGAGAACATGGCTGATAAAAAGAAATACAAACATGAAGAAGATATAAATGAGACTCGACCCACAGCGCAGACCCTGCCTGTTGATGGCGGGCAGGCAGCTTTTTAAGGATCTTTGCCTTGGAATGCTTGTTTCCGATAACCCTTGTACGTGAGGTCAAACGATGGTATTAACTTGGTCAATTTTGGCCGGCACACTGCTCGTCCTTACACCTTTGTAGGATATCCCGTCCTGTCAACAAAGCGTCCCGCTTTATCCGCACTCGAAGAGGTC
>JANODZ010000492.1:0-3870 GCA_031412935.1 Anaerolineales bacterium | reverse complement strand
GCGAGATAATAGCCTTTCAATGGCGTGCGGAAACCCGACCATTTTGTTGCGGGGCGCATGAAGAAGAGTTGATGCAGCAGCAGTTCGCCGTGGAAGATGTTGCCGCCTGTTATGCCCGCGATGCGTTCAATGTCTACGGGGGTGATGACTTGTTTGCCGATGATGGCGCGGCGAATGTTTGGCGCGTAACGTTCGATGGTGGCGATCACCGACTCGCCGAATGCTTCACGCTTGGCGTCGTCCCAGCCGCCTTCGAGATCATAGGGCGCGTATTGCACAAAACACGACATGACATGTTTTCCGGGCGGCGCCATATCGGGATCGATCATCGAGGGGAAGATCATGTCGATGTAGGGCTCTTTTGCAAATTGACCATACTTCGCGTCGTCGTAGGCGCGCTCAATGTAATCAATGCTCGGGCTGATGGAAACCGCGCCGCGATGCAGCGGCGATTCATGAGTTGATCCCAGCGTATGCGGCAACGCGCTGAAGTTGGGAAGTTCACTCAACGCAATATTGACCTTGCCCGAAGAGCCGCGTGTGCGGAATTTTTTAATGGAATGGATCAGATCATCGGGCAGATGTTTTGCTTCGACCAATTTTAGGAATGTGACAAATGGATCAGCGGATGAAAGAATTGCCTGCGCGTGAATCTCGTCACCATTCTCAAGCGCGACTCCGACAGCGCGGCCATTCTTAACGATGACTTGTTTCACGGTTGCGTTGACTCTGATCTCAGCCCCAAACGCGCGCGCCGAACTCGCGATCGCATCCGCAATTCCGCCTGTGCCGCCTTTGGAGAAACCCCAGGCGCGGAAGGCGCCGTCAATTTCGCCCATGTAGTGATGCAGCAAAACATACGCGGTGCTGGGTGAGCGCGGACCCAAAAATGTGCCGATGATTCCGCTGGCAGATTTTGTCCCCAAAAGCGCGGGAGTCTCGAACCATTCTTCGAGCATGTCCGCGGCGGATTGGGTCATGATCTTTGCGAGACCATATAATTCTTTTTCAGTTAACGTCGAAGCGAATTGACCAAGTTTCATCAAGCCCATCAAATCCTTTGGATGAAGCGAAGTCGGGTCGGGCGGCAGAATACTTAAGATGGGCTTGATGGCTTTCGCCAGCCGCGCCATTCTGCGGCCATACTCATCGTAGGCTTCGGCATCTTTTGGCGAGTGACGATAAATTTCGCGGCGGGTGGTGTCGTGATCGTCCCAGCCTGCGATGTAATCGCCATTGTCCATGGGTGTGAAGGTGCTGGGCAGCGGCAAAATTTTCATACCATGCTGTGGAAGTTTCAAATCGCGGATGATCTCCGGCCGCAGCAGGCTGACGACGTAGGAAAATTCCGTGAACTTGAATCCAGGGAAAATCTCTTCGGTCATCGTCGCGCCCCCGACAAGATGTCTGCGCTCGAGCACAACAACTTTCTTGCCCGCTCTTGCCAGGTACGCGGCGGCAACGAGTCCGTTGTGCCCAGCGCCGATGATGATTGCGTCGTATTGATTTGTTGTCATAGTTTTTTTTCTCTGTTTGAAGGTTACAGGTTGAAGGTTGACAGGTTTATAACTTTCAACCTGTAACCTTCAACTTTCAAACTATTATTTTTTCTTCCACTCCGGCTCATAAAACGGCAGCTTGACCACTTTCGCGGGCGCGTGCTTGCGTTGATGATTGACAGTAATTTCCATTCTCACGTCGGTGCCAATTTCAAAATAGGGTTTCTCAAGATGCGCGAGCGCGATATATTTTTTCAACAGCGGCGACCATGACGCCGTGGACGCATATCCCACCTGCACATTGCCAACCAAAATGGGCATACTCGCGCGGATGGCTGTGCCAGGGATTTGCGGCGGCAAACCGACTTCGGCAAATAACTGTTCCATGCCGACCCAGTCTATTTCAATGCCGACTAACTTCCAGGCAGAGCCTTCGCGTTTTTCTTTTTCCAATGCCTTGCGTCCAATAAAATATCCGGGCTTGTCAAGATTTACCGTCCAATCAAGCCCCAACTCAAAGGGCGATGACTTCTGCGCTTCGATCCATGTGTGACTTGCAGACGTGTAATCCACATCCAGCATAACCAAGCCTGCTTCAACGCGCGCCATGTCGAGCGCGAGGATTCCCACAGGGGTGATCCCATAATCGCGTCCAGCTTCTATTAACGCGTCCCAAACCTTTAGCGCGTCCTTTGCATCCATCCAAATTTCATATCCGAGATCGCCTGTGTATCCGGTTCTTGAAACAGTGACTTCGACTCCGCCGAGTTTGTTTTTCATCAGACGGAAATATTTCAGACCGTCAAGATTGGATTCGCAAACGCGATTCAAAATTACCCGTGAGTTGGGTCCCTGTAAACTGAGCGACGCCACGCTGTCGGTGACTTCACTAATCGCCAGGTCGAGTCCGACTGCGTTCATCATTAACCAGCGCAGGTTTGGCTCCGCGGATGTGAGTCTAAAGGTGGTCTCATCCAACCGCGTGACTGTGCCATCATCGATCATCTTGCCTTCGTCATCACACCAGCCTGTGTAATAGACCTGTTCCACGCTCATTTTGTGGATGTTGCGCGTCGTGACGCGGTTAAGCAAATTGACTGCATCTTTGCCCTTGAGGATGTACTTCATCAAAGGGCTCACGTCGATCAAGGCCGCCGAGTTGCGGATGGCCCAATACTCGCGCTCGATGGTATGTTCATACGATCCGACGACGAAGTATCCCGCCCACTTGCGCCAATTCTGCGGCTGGCACAGCGCGGACGTTCGTTCATGAAATGGGGTGTTGCGTAGTTGTTGCATAATTTATCCTGTACTCAAAATTATTGACAATTTATTTTTTATTCGAATACTCGGCTGGCGCGAAGAATACGATCACGGTCAACTCTTCCTCAATTGAATGGAAGCGATGCTCCACATTCTTTGCCACATAAACGATTGATCCAGCCTGCACAGGGCGGTTTTCATTATCAACTTGAATCTGCGCCTTACCACTCGCCACGTAATAGACTTCATCCTCAGTGTGCG
This sequence comes from Anaerolineales bacterium, assembly GCA_031412935.1. Classification (GTDB taxonomy): domain Bacteria; phylum Chloroflexota; class Anaerolineae; order Anaerolineales; family Villigracilaceae; genus Villigracilis. The sequence continues at coordinate 847 of JANODZ010000492.1, read as the reverse complement.
GTAACTGAGGATCAACTCCGTCCGCGGGCAGGATGTACAGTCCCATGCTGAGGTCCGCGACTTTGAGGAATTCAAGATAGGGCTTATTGCTTGCTTCTCTTTGGGAAATGAGTTGGGTGAGTTCAAATGCCTGCATGGCTTGCTCCTGAGTTACAGGATTGTATATTATATATAATTTTTCAGCAATGGACATTTGTCACTTCTTCCCCATAAAAGCTGACGGACAAAGTAAGCCATAAGACCTACTTTGTCCGTCAGTTTGATTATCAAGATCAGGGGTATTTATACGCCTTGTTTCGCCTTGCGGCTGACAGGTTTTCCGTCCTTGAATGCATTACCGTCCACGTCCCAACTCCACGGTCGTTGCGGATGAAGGATCATAGAAGCGCGCCTCATGGATTCAAGGACCTCGGCTTGGCCATGAATCTTGATTCCGCGTGCCTGCCATGTTGAACGGAGTCAGGTCTTCGATCACAAGCGAGATTATCAAGTTCATCAGAAATCTTCTTTTCTTCATCCAGGGAGAATGTCTGTTCAAGCGGAGGGATGATCAGGTTTTTGAGTCGATCCAGATGTGAGCGGCTTGCGGATGTGTACTCACTTACGGCCCAAACAACTTCGCTGCGCGCAACTTCGTCGTCATCCTGCCAGTGTTTGGATGTTTTCATTCGTATTTCAGTGACAGCGCGGCATTTTTTATTGACACTCATTTTCTTTCAGGTATAATACCGTGCGCAACAATGGCCCCGTAGCTCAATGGCAGAGCAGTTGCCTCTTAAGCAATTGGTTTTGGGTTCAAGTCCCAACGGGGTCACAAGTACAGCCTCCAGAAGTTGGAGGCTGTACT
>JANODZ010000491.1:0-7698 GCA_031412935.1 Anaerolineales bacterium | reverse complement strand
CCTTCCGCCACCCTCCCGCTGACAAAGGCTCTTGCGTCTGCTCAGCCAATCGTCCGCGCGCGTGCGGCTGAAACATTGGGCATCACCAAAAATAAGTCAGTTATTCCCGCGTTAATCGATGCTTTGAAAGATGAATATTTTACAGTTCGTCTATCTGCAATGCTTGCTATGGGGAATATTGGAGATATGCAAGTCATTCCTTTTTTATTACCTCTCCTCAAAGATAAAGTTGACGAAGTCCGCATTTCCGCGTGTGAAGTCATTGCTAAATTCCGTGACCCGGCCACATTCGAAGAAATCGCAAACGTTGTACTGGATGATCCGAAGATAGAAGTCCGCCAATCTGCGGTGATTGCGTTGGGGAATACAAAACATCCAGCCGCGATTCCTTTTCTAATGGAAGCCTTGCATGATTCATTGTGGTGGTTTGAAAGCGAGCAAGCTGCCTCGGACTTGTTGAGTGCGATTGAAAAAATGGGACCTGCCGTTGTTGAGCCGTTGATCGAGGCTCTCGGCGATAAGGAAAGGACGGTCCGCAAATTCGCCGCAACCATATTGGGGAATTTAGGTGACACGCGTGCCATGGAAGAATTGGGCATGGCATTATATGACATGCATCACGAGGTGGGTGAGACCGCGGCCGAAGCGCTTACAAAATTCGGCGCGAAAGCTGTGGATATTTTAAAAGAATCGTTGAGTCATCCAGAAGCAGGGATTCGCAAACATGCTATCGTCGCAATGGGAAATATCCAGGATGCGCGTGTAGTTCCTGTGTTGATCGAAATTTTGCATGATCCTGAAAAAGAAAATCGAAAACAAGCCATGCTGTCGCTTTCCAGGTTGCGCGACCCGCGTGCATTGCCCGCGTTAGAAGAGATTGCATCCAACCGCGCAGACAGGGAATTATCCGCATTGGCGAAACAAATTTTGGAAGGTTTGAAATAGCGCATCGATTGCTTCTCTCATGTGTTATCGCATAAAACAAATAATTTTATAGTAAGCAGATTCAAGGCGTCCAAAAACAATTGGGGTTTGTTGGGCTTGTCCGCGCCGGATACAAACTTCTTAAACTTTTTGCAACGCGGACTAATTGATGGGTGACACGAAATTTTCGGCCGGAGAAAAATGAAACGCATTCATACGTTATTGGCCTTTCAATCCCTGGTCGCAATTCTAGTCTCGATCAACCGCCTCGGCTCGTGGACGCTGGGATATGTATTACCAAATCAATTTCTGCGTTGGGTGGATTTTAATAATATGCTCGTCCTGCCGCTGATCAGTCTTGTTGCGTTTTATCTGCTCAAAAAAACAATTGAATATGACTCTCCTGTGCGTGACGGGCGCGGTCATCTTGCCGTCAATTTGGTTTTCATCGTCGGCGTTTACCTGCTTGCTTCAAGTTATGGCGATCACGAAGTGACAAATTATCTCCACGTCCGCTTTTGTTTGAACGACGCTGCAAGTGATCTGTGCCGCATTGTCATCTTTAACGATGATGAATTTAGTCATTGGGTATTCTTTACAGGTTTTACAATGATGAACGCGGCATTGCTGTTCCTGCAAAATTTATTTCCCCATAAAGAACCTTTTGCTGGAAGAGATATAGGCTTGCTGATCGCAAATTCAATATTTCTCGGCGCAGGGATTTTGGCAAACCTCGGCTTCGAAGAGATTGGTCTTGACCTTTACGTAGTTGTCTTGCTTGCAGGGATATCAACCTATTTTCTTTGGAAGCGCGGCAGGCAGCCGTTGTTTGTCTATTACGCCGCTGCATACTGGGCGGGGTTGATCTCAAGTTTAGCCGCGCAAATGTTAAGGGGATAATTAAGGTCGGGGTGTCTGTGTCGCTAAAGGGGGTTTGACCCTTTGGATTGTCAAATCGGAGTAGGAAACGATTATGGGAGTGTCGCCTGCTGAATTCACAAAAACGCCTAGCGTTCCACTTGCATTATTTGCATCGCTGAACCTAAATTGAAAACGTCCATTAAGGAATACGCGCATTTCATTTCCAACCGCCCATATGCCAATCCGAGCTTCACCGGGTGCACCTGGTGGAACATCGCCGCTGGGTAACGGCGTTTGTATTAATTGTCGTACGCGGGAACTGATCCGTTCTGCGCCCACTGTACCCTTGCATGATAATGAAATACGTAAATATGCCGCACTATTTGCACGCACAAGAATGCCATAGCTGTCATTCTCGCGGCATAAACTGGGGCGTGCGGTAATTTCTGCATAAAAATCATCCAGTACTAGTTCGTGGCGCAGGCTGATCAGATACAATTTGCTTTGAGCGGCAAGTGTCAGTTGGTTGTTATCAATGGCTGCGCTGGCTTGATCTGATGCGGCGGTGTCCCATAAGGATTTGTCGGAGAATTCGTCCGTGACGATGATCGTGCTCAAACCAGGGCGCATCTCTGGTGTGGGAGGGTAGGTCGAAAATGCCTGTGGGCTGGGAGTGATCGAAGGGGGGAACCAGGCGATGGTCGAAGTGGGAAGAGCGGATTCAGTTGAGAGGATTGGAGTGGACGTCGCATTTAATGAATCCAAAAATGAACATGAACTTCCAATTCCTGCAAAGAGACTGATGATTAAGAATCGTAATAATATCATGGGGTTTTGATGACAAGATTTCATGGATTGTGTCGTAAAATTATGCCGACTTCATTCTAGCATATCAGGAGCAGACCATGAGCGAGAATCAAGTGCTTGTAACAGGAGCATGTGGTGAGATTGGGCAGGCGCTGGTGCAGGCGCTGGCAAAGCGCGGTGGATATCGTATTGTCACGGCCGATTTTATGCCCCTGCCTGATTCGATAATAAATCTTTCAGCCGAACATGTGCAGGGGGATCTGGTGTACAAGATCAAAACTTTTTATGATTATGATTTTGATATCATCTTCCACCTTGCAGCTTCGCTTTCTTCAAAAGCCGAAATTGCCACAGAAGAGGCGCATCGTATTAATGTGGAAGGCACCATGCAGTTGTTGATGCTGGCCGCGTATCGTTCTGAAAAATATAATAAAGCCATCAAGTTTTTATTCCCAAGTTCGATCGCAGTCTACGGAATGTCGAATGTGAAAGAAAAAGAAAAAGCGGGTGTGGTGAAGGAGGAGGATTGGAATACACCGCATACCATGTATGGCTGCAATAAATTATATTGCGAAAAGCTGGGGATGTATTATGGAAAATATTTCGGTCAAAAACATTTGGATCGAAACCCGCCGACCATGTTGGATTTTCGTGCGATCCGTTTCCCTGGGTTGATCAGCGCTTTTACTTTGCCCAGCGGCGGGACGAGTGATTACGGTCCAGAAATACTACATGCCGCGGCGCAGGGCAAACCCTACTCATGTTTTGTGCGCGAAGATACAAAAATTTCCTTCATGGCGATGCCGGATGCCATTAAATCTTTATTGATGCTGATGGATGTGCCGCGCGAGAAACTATCAACCCATGTCTATAACATTGCGGCATTTGCGATTACTGCCGATGAATTTCGCCGGCGCGCGCTCAAGGCATTTCCCAAGGCGCAGATCACTTTTGTGTCCAATCCACGCCGGCAGGGAATCGTCGATTCGTGGCCCGAAGATGTGGATGACTCGCTGGCCCGCGCCGAATGGAATTGGAAGCCTGAGTACGATGCGGATCGATTCTTCGATGATTATTTCCTGCCGGAAATACGTAAGCGCTATGGTATGTAGGACTATTTTAAAATATCAGAAGTATTTAGGAAACTAAAACCTTTGACTATTTCTTTTCGCTATCTTTCTCCTCACGTTTTGCGCGCAGCCAGCCGTTTAAGCTGTACTTCACCACGCGTTCATTGCCTTCGATTAACTTCTTGAGATTTGGGCGTAAGGCCCAGATCAATAATAATTCCGCGCCCACGCCATACCAAACATCGATCCAGGGCATCAGCCCTTGTGAAGCGCGGATAGCGAAGAGGATGATAGCGAAGAGCGCTACAGCCATCGTGCTGACAGATGCGATGCCGAGTGTGAAGAAAGTTAACATGCCGAGCGGTAGAATGATCAAGACCGACGCAGGCCATAGTCCCATTGCCCCGCCGACAGAAGGAGCGCCGCCTGCTCCTCCACCTAAACCTGTCACCTTTCCATTCTCATCCCGTTGAAGTAAAAAAATGGAATAGTTATGCCCGATGATCACGGCGAGGGGGGAAATTACATGTACCCAGTGATGGTCTGGCGTGAGCCTTTCGGCGATCCATACCGCTCCAAACCCTTTAAATATATCAAGCATGGCTGTTGCAAAGCCAGCCCAAAAACCTGCAGCGCGCATGGCATTTGTTCCGCCCGTGCGTCCGCTTTCCACTTTACGAATATCTTTCCCTGTTTTAAATTTTACGATCAACAATCCAAATGGGATTGAGCCTACAATATACGCGAGTAGAATAATACCCAGGTCGAAAAATATTTGCATTGAAATTCCTCCAGATAAAAAATCACTGCGAATGTACCGAATTATTAATTTTCTTCACTTGTCTCTCGACCCATTCTGCGGCTGATACGATCACAGGACTATGTACGAAAACACAGAAAATGAAATATGGTTACTTATAGTACGTGCAAGGTTACTTCATCGTACGCCTTATTCTCTATCCAAAAGCCACGGACGCTCCAAATATCGTTCACCTGCGCGAGGATGATATTCACAACCGCATAGGCAGCCTCGGCTATGTCAGTCGGTGAAACAGTTTCAGGTCCGCTTGGGTGCGAGTGGAAAATGCCGACTAATTCCATGTTATTGGTGTCGATCCAATCAAAGGCTTTTAATTGATCAATGGGATCCATGACGAATCGTACTCTGCTTTGGGCTTGATTCTTAACCTCAAGCACGGTCTCCACTTTTGAGTCGTGTCCCGCCAAAAGTCCGCACGCCTCGAACGGTAAATGCGACTCGACGTGTGCGATCATTTTCAGGCAGTGGTCGTTTGTAAGAGTGAGGAATCGCATTAACGTAAGAATATCATTGAGCCCCATGCCAATCCAATTATAATGGCGGGGCTGAGCGCGGCCCGACGCAAGGGCATATTCTCCATCAGGTTAACGGAGAGAATGGTTAGGGCGTATAAGGGTCCGGTAAGCGCCAGACCAAATTGAATAGAGGTAAGCGGCCAATAATGCAAACCAGCGCCGATTTGTGCACAGACGATGCTGATACCAACTGCCCAGGGGAAATCCCAACGATCTGTACCGTCTAAGTGGAGGATGCGAACACAAATGAGGGCCGCAGTGATAAAAATAATGGGAATCATCAGGAACATGCGCATGCCGGAAAAGCGCAGCGACGTAATCAGAATAAGAAATAATGCATAGGCAAGCGCAGTAAGGCCTGCACGTGCAATCCCGTAAACCGGCGCTGACGGCTCAACGGTAATGTACTCGGCCTGGAAAACAATAAGTAGAATGAATGCGCCAAGCGCAAAACCGACCCACCATCCGGCGCCGCTCAGGATGGCAAGAGGCGCACCGATCACAAAGGTAGTCAGTGTGGGCAGCAGCAAATGTTCGATGTTGGGTTTTTTTCCTAGTGCAGGATGACTGCGTGTGAGCCAGTCCATGCCGGTTGCGGTTAAGGCTGCCGCGAGTATTGTCATGGCGGTGCCAAGGGTAAGTGGATAGGCATAATAGAATCCAGGCAGGATAATAGTCAGGGTGAAGCGCGGGGATTGTATAAGTCTGGTGAGAGCGAATGTCAATAAGACAGATGCGATCAAGACTCCAACGCGATCTGCAGATGGCAGGTAGGAACGATTCTCTTGCATGCAAAGATTGTACCTGTCTGAGCGCGTGAACGCAAGCAGGGGTATGGTAGAATCAAAATGTTATGAACGTTTCTCGTACGGAAAATCTGCCTACACCTCCCGGTATTATAAATTCGATAAAAGCGGGCTTTGATACCGTCGCCGCGAACATCACGGCCATCCTTTTGCCGTTATCCTTAAATTTATTTTTATGGCTGGGTCCGCGTTTGCGCATGGATGACATGTTCAATTTGATGAAGGATTATGTGCTTTTGAATGCAGATCTCCTGCCAAAAGCGGACTTTCAAAAGATTGTTGAAAGTTACGATCAAATGATCATACTGGTCAAAATGATTAACTTATTCTGGCTTTTACGCACATTACCAATCGGGATTTCAAGCCTGTTTTTGTCCCAATCCGACTCTCAAACGCCGTTAGGGTCTCCTGCCGTTTTACAGGTAGATAGTTTAAGCTTATTTGGATGGTTCTTTATACTGACCCTCGCCGGGTGGATCGGCGGCGGGCTATATTTTCGCAGTGTGGCCAGGCTGGCAACAGCAAACAAGGACGATCGTCCCATGCGGGTTTCTCGCGCAATCATTCAAACGATGCTTGTTTCAATTGTATGGGGCATCATTTCTCTAATGATCGTAGTGCCGCTATTTATTGTTTTGGCGCTATTGTTGCAATTTAATGTATTCATCGCGAATCTATTTGTATTGTTTCTCAGCGTTGCTTCGATGTGGTTAATTGTGCCGCTATTTTTTTGGCCGCATGGTATTTTTATCAAGCAACAGAATTTTGTCACTTCCATTATAAGTAGCGTACAAATGGCGCGCTTTACCCTTCCAACGAGCAGTCTGTTCGTGTTGACGGTGTTCCTGCTCGCATATGGATTAAATTTTCTGTGGAGCATTCCCCCCGAAGATTCCTGGGTCACTCTATTGGGCATCTTCGGTCACTCGTTTGTTACAACAGCCCTTTTAGCGGGTAGTTTTATTTATTATCGTGATATGAATAACTGGCTTCAAAATGTCATTGAGAAATTGCGGTCAGCAACAGCAGTAAAACAGGCCTGATCGTGAACTTGGGATAATTATTAAGTAAATAAAGTTGGAGGATTTTATGGCTGAAAAAGAGAAAAAAATAAACTATGACGTGAGCTCCATTCAAGCCCTCGAAGGAATTGAACATGTTCGTAAACGCCCGGGCATGTATGTGGGCGGTACGGATATTAAAGCCTTACATCACCTTGTTTATGAAGTCGTCGATAACGCCATTGACGAAGCGCTTGCTGGTGTTTGCGACAGAATTGATATTACCATCCACGCTGACAGCAGCGTAACTATTGAAGATAATGGCCGTGGTATTCCGGTTGGTCCGCACCCTTCGAAAAAGGATGCAAATGGAAAACCAATGGAAACTGTGGATGTTGTTATGACAGTAATTGGCGCAGGCGGTAAATTTGGCGGCGGCGGTTACAAGGTCTCGGGCGGTTTGCATGGTGTAGGTATCAGCGCCGTAAATGCCCTCTCTGAATGGATGGTGACAGAAATAAAACGTGACGGCAAAATTTGGCGCCAGGAATACAAGCGCGGTATACCCCAGGGGGGTATTAAACAGATCGGCAAGGTGAAGGATGAAACGGGCACGAAGCAATCCTTTAAATTTGATAAACTAATTTTTACGGAAGATATTGATTTTCGTTTTGACACTCTTATTCAACGCCTGCGTGAAATGTCGTTTGTGACGCGCGGCGTGACGATCAAGTTCGTGGATGAGCGTGTTGACCGTGAGATGACCTTCTACTTTGAAGGCGGCATTACTGCGTTTGTCCGTTATCTTAATCGCAATCGCGAAGGCCTTCATCCGGTTGTGCATGTTGAAAAAGAAATAGAAAACATCGGTATTGAAGCTGCGATTCAATATAC
>JANODZ010000490.1:0-9901 GCA_031412935.1 Anaerolineales bacterium | reverse complement strand
GCTGTTTAACCTTTGATGCCTCAAATGGCGCGCCTTTATCGCGCATGGTAATAATCAACATTTCACCCTGCATATCGCAAGTAATATCAAGTTTTGCATTGGTAATGCCGGCATAGGCATGCTCGATAATATTGGTGGCTCCTTCATCTGCCGCAAGTTGAAATGAGTAAATCTCTTTTTCAGTGAACCCACCAGCGCGGGCAACTTGCGCTACAAATTCACGAATTTCATCTAAACATCCAAACCTGGCCGGAAAAGTTTTTTTTAGCATGGGGAAAATAGAATGCCGCCTCTATCTTCTTTGCGAAGAGGCGGCATTTCTCATCATTTGATTTAGAACGCCCACGCGCCTGTTAGAAACTACCCACTGCTTCAACTGAGTCATTGAAGGTCTTGAAGAGCTCGGTAAACCCGGCCAGTTCGAGGGCTTCTCGAATACGCACAGGCACACCGACAAGAACCAATTCACCCCGATTGTAAAGTTTGCATTTTCTTTGGGTGGCGAGCAAGGCACGAAAACCAGCGCTGGACATGTATTCGAGTTCACTCATATCTAATGCGATCTTATAATGCCCCGCCTCATTGGCTTTCTCGAGCGCTTTTGTAAATTCCGGTGCGGTGGAACTATCCACGCGTCCTTTAACTTTAAGCAAATCACAGTGTTTAAATTCCTGACTCGAAATTTCCATAATTATTCCTCCGTCAATAATATAAGTTATTGTAACTACTCAGCCGCCGTCATTGCGAGGAGGTTCTTGCTATTGCCCGAAGCAATCTCCTTCTCAACGACACGGAGATTGCTTCGCCACGAAAGTACAAGAGCGATGGCTCGCAATGACGACTGAGTAGTTACAAGTTATTTAATATTTTCAAAATTATATCACGTTCGCAAAAGCAAAATTACACGCCGGCGAGGAGCATTTTAATAATCCTTCACAGTTTTAAGCCAAATAGTTTACAATTGAAAAACAATGGATAAAATAATGAATGTTGAACCAGCGCTGGTATTGTTGGTCGAAGACAATGTAGACCACGCTGAATTGGTGATCAGAACCATGGAAAATCACCGCATTGCCAACAAAATCAAACACTTTCTAGATGGTCAAACTGCGCTGGATTACCTCCTCAGACGCGGTGAATATGAAGACCCCGCTTCCAGCCCCCGCCCTCAGATGATCTTACTTGATCTGCGCCTGCCGCGAGTGGACGGTCTTGAAGTACTTCACCAAATCAAAGAAAAGGACGATCTAAAAAATGTCCCGGTCATTATCCTCACCTCTTCAGATGCTGAGAGGGACGTTGCCGGCGCATACGACAACCACGTCAACAGTTATTTGGTAAAACCAGTTGGATTTGATGAATTTAGTAAACTAATGAACGACCTCGGGTCTTACTGGCTTGGCTGGAACACACACCCCCGCATTTAACACGCCCGTTTATAAATGGTGGACGAAATAATAAACATCCTATTGATCGAAGATGAAGACGCGCACGCAGAGTTAATTCAACGCGCATTCGAGGATCAAAATTCCCGTTTCCATATTCATCGCGTGAAATCACTTGCCGAAGCACACGCTCAAATACAAACTCAAGCACCTGCGTTAATCATAGCAGATTGGCGATTGCCCGACGGCGAGAGTATGGAACTGCTCTCCAATCACCAAAACCCACTCTTCGCACCCCTCATTCTTATGACAAGTTATGGCAACGAGCGTATAGCGGTCGAAGCGCTTAAATCAGGCGCGGTAGACTATGTGGTTAAATCTCCAGAATCCATGCTGGATATGCCTCATCTTGCTGAGCGTGCCATTGAACAATGGTCTGTGCGCGCCGAGCGCGTGACGATGCAGGGAGCTTTACTTAAAAGCGAAAGCCAATTTCGTTTGCTGGCCGAAAATGCAAGTGACATGATCGCGCGCCTGGCAATGGACGGCAAGGTGCTATATGTTTCTCCAGCCAGCGAAACTATTCTGGGGTATAAACCCGATGAACTCACTGGAACAATTAGTTTTGATATTATCCATGCTGACGACCGCGCAATTGTCAAAAACCTTTTTAATGGAGACCAATTCAGCGCAAGCGATACGGTTACGTATCAAGCGCTGCATAAAAGCGGACACTACGTCTGGCTGGAGGCGTCCACCCGCGCCATCCTCGATCCTAAAACTGAGACACTCAACGAGATACAAATTGCATCCCGTGACATCACTGAAAGAAAAATTTCCGAAAAAGCCTTACAGGATGCGCATGGCGATCTTCAAGAAGCTTATCAGAGAACGATAGAAGGCTGGGTGCGCGCGCTTGATCTGCGGGATCGTGAAACAGAAGGCCATACGCAGCGTGTAACAGAATTAACGATCAAGGTGGCAAAAGCGCGGGGATTCTCTGATGAAGAACTTACTCATATCCGCCGCGGCGCACTGCTGCATGATATGGGAAAAATGGGCATCCCGGACGAGATCTTACAAAAACCTGGTCCACTAGATGAAGCGGAATGGGAAAAAATGCGCCGACACCCGCTATATGCCTATGAAATGCTCTCTCCGATCGCTTATCTCCACCCTGCACTGGATATTCCTTATTGCCATCACGAACGCTGGGATGGAAGCGGTTATCCGCGCGGCTTGAAAGGTGAAGAGATACCACTTGTTGCTCGTCTCTTCGCGATTGTAGATGTATGGGATGCGCTCTGCAGTGACAGACCTTATCGCAAAAAATTGCCGCAACACGAAGTTATAGCCTACCTGCGTGAAAATTCAGGTCAACTTTTTGAACCCGGGCTTGTTGATCTTTTTTTAGAAGTCATTAAGAACGAAGAATAAAAATTGATCACCTCCCTCCATCCTTAAATGAGTAAAAGTTGACACCCCCTGCCACTTCGGGTATCCTTGCCCACGTCCGGGCAGGCCCGGCGCGGCGAAGCCTTTCGAATCCCGCCAGGATCGAAAGATAGCAACGGTAAGGAAGAGTCTTCGGGTGCCGCCGTCAGCCTGCCCGGATATTTTATTAAGCCCCGTATTGTTTACAATCTCCCAATGACCTCATCCACCTGGTTCAAGATCTTAATTGCACTTACCCTTGGCATCACAGCCGGGGTGATCTATGGCTGGGTAATAGACCCAATCGAATATACCGATATAACACCAAATCTCCTTCGTGATGATTTCCGCGCTGATTATGTACTTATGGTCGCGGAGGCAAATCAAATGGAACAGGATTCCGAAACAGCCGCGCGTCGCCTTGCAATTCTCGGCAGCGACTCTCCCGTACAGATCGTTACATCCACATTGGATTTCGCCATAAAAAACAACTTCACCCAGAATGACGTTTTACTTTTGCAAGGCTTACTGACCGCCATGCAGACCTATCAGCCCCAGGCGATTAACGGCCCATGAGACTCTTCCTGCGCAACGCGACCCTTCATCTAGTACTCGCGCTTCTCATCGGGCTGGGGCTTGGTCTCGCGTACTCATGGTTGATCGCCCCTGTAACCTACGTGGATGCAAATCCTGCTATTTTGCGCGCTGATTTTAAAGATCAATATCGAAATGTCATCGCTGCCTCTTACGCAGCCAGCCATGATCTAGCCCGCGCCCGCGCCAGAATTAACCTGCTCAGCGATACAGATCCGGTTGGCGAACTAAGCGCCCAGGCTCAACGAATGTTAAGCGCGGGCGAACCATTTGCACGGGTGCAATCTCTCGCGCAACTTGCCACAGATCTTCAGCAAGGTTTTGTGACTATTCTTATTCCCGGCACACCATTTATAGCGGTAATCAATACACCAACACTTGAAACTCCTTTCAACGCACAGGAAACTTTAATCACCCCGTCAGAATTTATAGAACTAACCTTCGCTCCAACGTCATCATTCGAACAAACTCCATTTGCGCCACAATCTATTTTCACTCCCACACCCCGCCCAACTTACACTCTCATTCCCCCGCAAGGAGCGCCATTCTCTCTCGTTGCGCAAGAACCAGTCTGCGACCCAAATTTGTTGCCGGGCTTGCTGCAAATCACTCTTTTGGATGAACGGCGGCGGCAAGTTTCAGGCATCGAGATCATCGTCACCTGGGCCGCGGGCGACGATCGCTTCTTCACCGGATTCAAACCTGAGCTTGGGAATGGATACGCAGACTTTGTCATGCAAGCCGATACAATTTACAGCGTCCGCGTCGAAAGAGGCGGATCCCTGGTTCCGAATATCTCCGCTCCCACATGCACAGACCCAAATGGAGTTAACTATATCGGCGGTCTATTGCTCACGTTTCAACAGACTTAACCTTGCAACCTATTCATTTTCAATTCGTTATATCTTACACACAAAAAAAGGAGTAACAATTGAATACATCTTATCCCAATCAAAAACCTGGCTTAGTTACCGCTATCGCCGTAATAACTCTTATCAGCGGCATCGTCAATCTTTTCTGGGGGTTTATCGCCTCAGCCACTGCATTAAGCACAATTATTGGATTCGTCTGCCTGCCCATTGTCATTCTGCCCACTATTCTTGGCGTCTTTGAGATTATTTATGCGGCGAAACTTCTGAGCACGCAACCCGAACCCTTAAAACCTTCACCCATTATTGCAAGTTTTGAGATCCTTACGTTCTTAATGGGCAACGTCTTCTCCATGGTTGCAGGTATTCTCATACTGATCTTTTATAACGATCAAAGTGTAAAGGAATATTTCGCAAGAATAGGCAGGGACGGAAACAGACCCAGCCCGGCCCCTATTCTTGAAAAATCCCCGACAGATACTGTTCCCAGTCTTCCTGAACCTGAGTTAATGGAAGACCCGTCCAAGCCAAACGGCAATCATAAAGTTGCCGGCATGTAATACTAATTATCAGCCGCCTAGTAAGCGGTTGTTATTAATATTCAGGACGTTTTACCCTTGACTCACACCCCTCTCAACCTTAGAATCTAAATACAACTGAACGGTATACAGGGAAGAGACTCAAAATGGAATGACGACTGTAGTCGGCTCCAATTGAGCGCCGAAGGTGCAAATCTGGAAACAGGCGAAACCAGACGAATCTCTCAGGCAAAAGGACCCTGCATCCGATTAAGACTCTGGAAAGTCTCAATCCTTATCGAGACACCGACGGTGTAAAGTTGGTTAGTTTGATAGTTTGTTAGTTTAGTAGTTTGGATAGTTGGTTCGTCAACTATGCAACTACATCACTAAGTAACTACCCAACTACGAAACTAATCTCTCAGGTTCCATTACAGAGGACGCGCAATTCTATAATTGCACGTCCTCTTTTGATTCGCCAACTTCAAAACAAATAGGAGATAAATAATGAACGTACCCACAAACCTTAAGTATACAAAGTCCGATGAATGGTTCGATCCTTCCAGCGGCGCCGTCGGCATCACTGACTTCGCCCAAAGCCAACTTTCTGATATTGTTTTCGTTGAGTTACTTGTCGACGAAGGCGAAGAAGTTACCGTAGGCAAAGCCATTGCTTCCGTTGAATCAGTGAAAGCCTCCGCCGAAATTTACGCACCCGCCGCAGGAAAAGTCAGCGCTGTGAACAAGGGCTTGTCAGATAAACCTGAAACTCTAAACTCCGATCCATTTGGCGCAGGCTGGATGATTAAGATCGAAGGCGGCTCAGCTGGAGATGTGATGGATTCCACCGCGTATGAAGCGGATTGTGCGGGTAGAGCGCATTAATAATTAGTAAGAAGTGATTAGTAATTATCAATCACCAATTACCGATAACAGAGTTCCTATGACATACATTCCCATCTCCCCCCTTGAACGGGATGCGATGCTCAAAACAGTTGGCGTAAAATCACTCGACGATCTCTTTGACGCCATCCCAAAGAAACATCGCTTCCCTAAATTAGATCTGCCCCCCGCATTAACCGAAATGGAAGCCGCTGCACTATTAAGTGAGATGGCAAATACGAATGAGAACGTGCGCGAGCATATGATCTCATTCCTCGGCGCAGGCGCGTACAACCATTATGTTCCAGCGGTAGTGGATCACATGCTCAGGCGCGGCGAATTCTATACCGCCTACACACCTTATCAGCCGGAAATTTCGCAAGGCACGCTGCAGGCCATTTTTGAATATCAATCTTTGATGACCAACCTAACCGGCATGGAGGTGTCAAACGCCTCGCATTATGATGGCGCAACTGCCACTGCCGAAGCGGTAAACCTTGCCTTTGCACAATTCCGCGGCAAACGCAAGAAGATCGTCATGTCTCCCACAGTCCACCCGCAGTATCGCGAAGTCATCCGTACTTACGCCCAAGGCATGGGATTGGAAGAAGCCGGGGACGACGCATCCGCCAACCCCGAAGTGGGACCCGAGGCGTTGAGTCCGCTTGTGGATGAAAACACCATGCTCGTCGTCGTCCAGTATCCGGATTTTTTTGGGCGCGTCTATGATTACACAAAACTCATCGAAGACGCTCACACAAAAGGCGCAATGGTTTGCGTTGTTGCGAATCCCACCGCGTTGTTGATGCTCAAGACCCCCGCAGAAATGGGCGCGGATATTGTCGTCGGCGAAGCGCAGCCATTCGGCATTCCACTCTGGTATGGCGGACCGTATCTTGGATTCTTCACCACTAAAAAATCTTTCGTCCACAAAATGGCCGGGCGTCTGATCGGTGAAACAATAGACAGCCGCGGACAACGTTCGTATGTATTAACGCTCACCGCGCGCGAACAACATATTAAACGCGAGCGCGCCACATCCAACATCTGTACCAATCAAGGATTGCTTGCGCTTTGTGCCGCAGTGTATATGTCTGCGCTGGGCAAGACAGGGCTGCAACAGGTTGCAAATCTTTGTTATCAAAAAGCGCATTACGCCGCGAAGGAGCTTGGCAAAATAAAAGGCTTCGAAATAAATTTCGAGGAACCATTTTTCCATGAATTTGTTTTGCGCTGCCCCAAACCAGCCGGCGAAGTCAACAAATATTTACTTGAACACGGCATCTTCGGCGGATTCGATCTCAGCCAGGATTATCCAGCGCTTAAAAATCATATCCTGGTCGCCGTCACTGAAATGAACAGCAAACAGGAAATTGATACACTTGTGGAAGTTTTAAAGGAGATGGAATAATGGCTACGATCCTGGAACCTACCCTCTTTGAACTTTCATCCCCCGGTCGACTCGGCGTGACCATGCCCGCATCAGACGTGCCGAAAGCTGCCCTGCCTCCCAAACATTTATTGCGCTCCGAGCTGCCTCTGCCCGAGCTGGCCGAAGTGGATGTTGTCCGTCACTACATGAAGCTCAGCAAATTCAACTACAGCGTAGACGATGGCTTCTATCCTTTGGGTTCCTGCACCATGAAATACAACCCGAAGATCAATGAAGATACCTGCCGCTATGCAGGCTTTCTTTACACACATCCATTACAGCCGATTGAAACCGTGCAAGGCAATCTTGTTTTGATGTATGAATTGCAGGAATGGCTAAAGGAGATTAGCGGATTTGCCGGCATGACCCTTCAACCCGCCGCAGGTGCGCACGGAGAATTTACCGGCGTGTTGATGATGGCCGCATATCACAAATCACGCAATGACACCAAACGCACCAGGATGCTCATCCCCGACGCCGCGCATGGGACCAACCCCGCTTCGGCTGGCATGTTGGGCATGAGCGTTGTCACCATCCCGTCGGATGAACGCGGCAACGTTGACCTGAAGGCGCTCGCAGCCGCATGTGACGATACTGTCGTCGGCATGATGCTTACCAATCCAAACACACTTGGCATGTTCGACGAGAACATTGAAAAAGTTGTCAAGTTGGTACAGGATTGCGGCGGCTTGATGTATGGCGATGGCGCAAACTTAAACGCATTGCTGGGCATCGTCCGCCCGGGTGACCTCGGCTTTGACGTGATGCACATCAATTTACATAAAACCTTCTCCGTCCCCCACGGCGGCGGCGGACCTGGCTCGGGGCCGGTTGGTGTAAGTGAACGCCTGGTGGATTTTCTGCCTTCGCCGCTTGTTGGCATTATTGAGGAAGGCGATGAAGAAGTTGAACCTCTGTATGGGTTCATCACACCCAGGCAAAGTATCGGACGCATGAAAGCTTTTCATGGTCACTTCGGCGGCGGATTAGTCCGCGCTTATACCTACATCTCCATGCATGGTCCCGCTGGCTTGAAGGATATTTCTCAGTATGCGGTTCTTAACGCGAACTATCTGCAAGCCCGCCTGCGAGGCACATACAAGATCCCATATGACCGCATCTGTATGCATGAATTTGTCGTCGAAGGCAGCTTTGAAGGCAGCGACGTCCGCGCGTTGGATATCGCCAAGCGCCTGATGGATTATAACTTCCACCCGCCGACAAACTATTTCCCGCTCATCGTCCACGAAGCATTGATGATCGAACCCACCGAAACCGAAAACAAAGACACGTTGGATCGTTTCGCCGATGCGCTGATCAAGATCGCAGCAGAGGCCAAATCCCAGCCGGAGCTGCTGCACAATGCGCCGCACATTACTCCCTTCGGCAGAATGGATGAGGTGAAGGCAGCCAGAGATTTGGTTCTGTGCTGTTGGCTGCCTGAGAATTACGAATTATTGAAGTAGAGATTTACATGAACAAAAACGCCCACGAGCTATTTCGTGGGCGTTTTTACTAATCACCGATTATTTTGGCTGCCAGAAGATCATGTTTGTCATTTCACACCGAGTACAATAATCCTTGTTGGTACCGGAGAAAATGGAAAACGCCAATACTCCACTTGATGCTTGATCGGCGGAAAGGGTATATTCAGTTACCTCTTCATTAACCGACACATAAGCGCTTTGACCTTTCACAGCAAGGATAAAATCTGCTTCCGTCAGGAATAAAATAGCGTACAATTGCCGGCAGAAAATTTATCAAGGAGTTTTATTATCATGCAACTGAGCGAAGAAATACACAAAAAAGTAATGCTCTTTCAAAAAATCGAAATCACAGAGCATTATATTTACAAACGCCTGGCCGCCACCATCAAATCGCCGGAGAATGCGAAGATCGTATCCCAGATCGCGGATGATGAATTACGTCATTATGAAGGATTAAAAAAATATTCGGGACGGGATGTTTCCCCCAACTGGATCACGATGTGGTGGTTTTATCTTATTAGCCGCGTCTTTGGCTTCACGTTTGGGATTAAGTTAATGGAACGCACTGAAAAAAACATACAAAAGAATTATGACGATATTATTGCGGCTGTGCCGGAAGCGGCAACTTTCAAGCATGAAGAGGAAGTGCATGAAGAAAAGCTGATTAATTTGCTGGATGAAGAAAGACTTCAATACGCCGGTTCGGTTGTGCTTGGCTTGAATGACGCCCTCGTGGAATTAACAGGCGCACTGGCCGGGCTGACCCTTGCCTTGCAAAATGTAAAGTTGATCGCCCTTTCAGGACTCATCACAGGCATTGCCGCATCGCTTTCAATGGCCGCCAGTGAATATTTATCCACCCGTTCCGAAAAGACAAGCAAACATCCCATCCGCGCCGCAATTTACACGGGTTTCGCCTATATCACTACGGTCACTCTGCTGATCCTGCCATATTTGCTTTTCGAAAACTATTATTTAGACCTTGCCATTGCGCTCACCACAGCCGTTTTTATCATCGCAGTTTTCAACTACTATATTTCCGTTGCCAAAGGCGAATCTTTCCGTGAGCGATTTATTGAAATGGCGGGATTAAGCCTGAGCGTGGCCGCGTTCTCATTTGTGATCGGATATTTCATCCGCATCTGGCTGGGAATCGAAATTTAATCCTCACCCCGTCCCCTCTCCTGAAAGAAGATGGGGTAATTGTATGAAAATATTAACCGTAGACATCGGCACAGGCACGCAGGATATTTTTCTTTACGATTCGAATCTCGACATCGAGAACGGATTCAAACTCGTG
>JANODZ010000489.1:0-8328 GCA_031412935.1 Anaerolineales bacterium | reverse complement strand
CCTTCGGCTGCGGCACCGCCTTCATCATCACGCAATCGCCTTTGTAATGGGCGCATTTTTTTCCATGCAAGTGGGACAAATTGGCATGCGTATGGCAGTCGAGGCGAATGTGCGTGTTGCTTCTGCTTCCAAACGTTCGTTCGGGGAAGCGCTTGATATTGCATATCGGGCCGGCTCAGTGACGGGAATGCTGACCAACGGTTTAGGATTGTTGGGCGGCACCATTATCTTTATAATTCTAGGCATTGCCGCACCTGATGCTTTACTTGGCTTTGGTTTCGGTGGCACATTGATTGCATTATTTATGCGTGTGGGCGGCGGTATTTTCACCAAGGCAGCAGATGTCGGCGCTGACCTTGTCGGTAAAGTGGAAGCAGGCATCCCTGAGGATGATCCGAGAAATCCCGCTGTGATCGCAGATCTTGTCGGGGATAATGTCGGCGATTGTGCAGGAATGGCCGCGGATATTTTCGAATCATCTGAAGTGACGATCGTTTCGGGCCTGATTCTTGGTTTGGCGTTGTGGAAGATCACGGGCCGTCTGGAATGGATCATCTTCCCCTTGATCGTCCGCGGAATTGGGGTGCTTTCATCCATTTTTGGTTCTTACTTTGTGAAAGCTGGAAAAACCGGCAAGAGCGGCGATGCCATGAAGGCCATCTTTAATGGCTTGATCGCATCTGCTGTTTTCTCTTCAGTGTTTTTCTTTGGCGCTGGTTATTATTACCTGAACACCGAATTCATCGATCAGTGGGGTGGTTGGTGGCGGGTACCGATGGCTGTCTTTGTTGGCGTTGTGTTAGCCATTGTGATTGATCGTTTAACAGATTACTTTACCGGCTCAGAATCTGCGCCAGTGATTGAAATCAAGAAATCCGCCGATACAGGCCCCGCAACCTTGATCCTGAGTGGCATTTCAAGCGGATTCGAGTCTGCGGTCTGGTCTGTGTTGGTCATCGCTGTGACTATTTTTACATCCATTATTATCTTTGGCACCATCCCAGGTGTGGACGGTGTACAGGAAGCAACATTCGTTCTGTATGGTGTTGCCATGATCGGTATTGGCATGTTAACCCTTACCGGCAATATTGTAGCGATGGACTCATTCGGCCCAATTTCTGACAATGCCAATGGCATTGGCGAAATGGCCTGGTCCGGAAAAACAGACAAAGCAACCAAGGATGCTCAGCAAATTATGGCTGACCTTGATGCGGTCGGGAATACTACAAAGGCGATTACAAAAGGTATTGCAATTGGCTCTGCGGTGATTGCAGCAGTTTCATTGTTTGGCTCCTATCTTGTCGACGTTTCCCGCGCGCAAGCCAGCCTGGGTGTATTGCCAGAAAAATTAATCTCAGCTGTTGGAATTAGAGCGGATGATCCGCGTGTATTTATAGGTGTTCTGATCGGTGGAGCATTGCCCTGGTTGTTTTCTTCCTTTGCAATTCAGGCAGTAACCCGCGCCGCTTCTCTGATCGTGCTGGAAGTTCGCCGTCAATTTAAGCTTGGCGTGCTGGAAGGTAAAGTTAAGCCAGATTATAAGCAGGCGGTTAATATTTCCACAGCGGCTGCACAAAAAGAATTGGTAACCCTGGCTTTGCTTGGCGTAATTACCCCAATTATTGTTGGCTTGCTTTTGGATGTGGAAGCGCTTGGCGGTTTTCTCGTCGGCATCATTGTCTCCGGCCAGTTGTTAGCAGTCTTCTTGAATAACTCAGGCGGTGCGTGGGATAATGCCAAGAAGTTGATTGAAGATGAGCCCAAAGATATAAAGAAAAACCTCGGCAAGGGTTCTGAACGTCACAAGGCAGGTGTTGTAGGAGATACGGTCGGTGATCCTTTCAAGGACACTGCCGGCCCCGCTCTCAACCCGATGATCAAAGTGGTTAACCTTGTAGCGGTTTTGATCGCCCCAATTATTGTCCAATATAAAACGGGTGGAACATCTCCCGCAGTTTGGGTGGTTGCGCTTGCATTAATTGGCGTGCTGGTTTGGGCGATTCGTCGTTCAAAAGCGCCTGCGCCATCCATGTCATCAGCGGTAATAGCAACAAAGAATACCTCCATGAGTAAAATCAAGAAAAATAAATAATTTATTTATAGTTCTGAAATAAATAATATAAAAAACTGGCGATCTAACATCGCCAGTTTTTTATATTATGACTTGAGATTTATATTTTGTGCGCTGTAGAAATTATTCGTTTAACATATAGCGAGCCTCTTCGTGCATCCATTTGCGGCCATCAAGGGCCAGCATCGAGTCTGCTTCAGCGGGACCCCAGCTGCCGGGCTCATAAACAGCCAAAGGCGGATTCTGTTCCGTTTCCCAGGTCTGCAATATTGGGTCGATCAGCGTC
The DNA here is from genome assembly GCA_031412935.1 of Anaerolineales bacterium. Lineage (GTDB taxonomy): Bacteria > Chloroflexota > Anaerolineae > Anaerolineales > Villigracilaceae > Villigracilis. Next base: position 5,971 of record JANODZ010000489.1, on the reverse strand, counting down.
CAGGCAGTCTCCACTTCATCAGCGCGTGTGAACAGCGAAGCGTCTCCTTGCAGGGCATCCAGGATAAGGCGTTCATAAGATTCCGGAATTGCAGTCTGACCAAAGGCTTCGGCGTAGTGAAATTCCATATCCACCGAGCGGGATTCTGCCACGGTATCGGGAGCTTTGGCTTCGAAGCGCAGGTGAATGCCTTCATCGGGTTGTAAATACAGCACCAGCATGTTGGATGTCATCTTGTGACCGGGTTCCATTGGGAACATTGCCAGCGGCGGTTCTTTAAATCGAATTATGATTTGAGAATGTTTCTCGGCTAAATTTTTCCCTGAACGTAAATAGAACGGCACACCCTGCCAGCGCCAATTGTTGATGAATAGTCGCAGCGCGGCGTAGGTGGGTGTGATCGAATTGGGCTTGACTTCGGCTTCACTGAGATATCCGCGATATTGCGCGCGGACAGTGTGCTCGGCGACGGCTGAGCCTGTAACCGGCTGGACGGCGCTCAGCACCTTAACTTTTTCATTTCGTAATGCGCTCGCCTTGAAGGAGGCCGGCGGTTCCATCGCAACCAGCATCAATAATTGCAATAAATGATTTTGGAACATATCACGCAGCACGCCGACGCTGTCATAATATCCAGCCCGATGCTCAAGACCAACTTTTTCGGCGACTGTAATTTGGACATGATCAATATAGTTGCGATTCCAGAGCGGCTCAAAGATGGTATTTGCAAACCGTGTAAACAGTATATTTTGCACCGTCTCTTTGCCGAGGTAATGATCAATACGATAAATTTGATCTTCCTTCAATCCCTTATGCACTTGTTGATTTAGTTTTTGCGCTGAGGTTAAGTCAGTTCCGAAAGGTTTTTCCAATACCACACGCCGCCAGCCGCCGTTTTCGTGAAGCTGTCCCGTTGCGCCAAGTTGTTCGATGATATTGGGGAATAGGGTTGGCGGAATCGCCATGTAATACAAACGATTAGAAGGGCTTTTCTCCAATTCTGTTAAGCGTTTTGCCAGAATTAGGAAATCTCCACTTTGATCATAACGGCCTTGTTGATAATACAAATGCTGCGAAAAGATTTCCCATTCTTCATCTGTAAATTTGAACCCCGCAAATTCTTTTGCGCCCTTCAATAAATGAGTCCGGAACTGTTCATCTGTATAGGCTGTGCCGCCAAAACCGACAATCGAAAATGATTTAGGCAGACGTCCCTTGCGCGAGAGGTTTAATAAGGAAGGCATTAATTTGCGCTGGGTGAGATCTCCGGATGCGCCGAATATAATAATTGAAGTAGGTAATTCATTATTCATAAGATTTTCCCTCAAATTTTTTCCCGTCGTTGCGATTTCAGTCGCTATTTAAGCTAAACGACTAAAGTCGTTACTACGCCTTTGTGATTTGCGGACAAAGCTATTCCGCTTTTTTGATTGCATGTCCGCCAAATTGGTTGCGTAATGCAGCGAGCATGCGCGCTGAAAAATTCTCTTCATCCCGGCTGGCAAAGCGCATTTGCAGGGCGAGGGTAATGATCGGCGCAGGAACATCCAGGTCAATGGATTCGAACACGGTCCAACGTCCTTCACCAGAATCTGCCACCCAGGGTTTGATATCTTCAAGTGTAGAGTCTTCTTTCAACGCGTTGGCGGCGAGATCAAGTAGCCATGAACGCACCACGCTGCCATGCTGCCAAACTTCTGAAATTTGCGCCAAGTCCAGGCCAAACTCTTTTTTGGCTTTCAAAATGCTAAAACCTTCGGCAAAGGCTTGCATCATGCCATACTCGATCCCGTTATGGATCATTTTTGTGAAATGACCTGCGCCATGCGGCCCTACCCGCCCCCAGCCTTTATCTGCCGCAGGCGCCAGTGTCTCAAAAATGGGACGCATCTTTTCCACCGCCTCGGTTTGGCCCCCGATCATCAGGCTGTATCCTTCGCTGAGGCCCCAGATCCCGCCGCTGGTGCCGCAATCTATAAAATCAATTCCCCTGGCGTTTAGCTGAGCTGCATGTCGGACGGAGTCTTTATAATTGGAGTTGCCTCCATCTATGACAATATCTCCTTTTTTTAGCAGGGTCTCTAACTTATTGATGGTCTCATCTGTTGCCTGACCTGATGGCACCATTACCCAAACGATGCGAGGCGAGCTTAACTTACTGACCGCTTCTTCGAGGGAGCTCGCACCGTCAGCGCCTTGTTTGACCGCTTCGCGGACAGTCTCTTGACTGCGCGCATAACCAACCACACGATGACCACCACGAATCAAACGTGCAGCCATATTTAATCCCATTTTTCCCAATCCGATTACCGCAAGTTCCATTATTTATCTGCTCCTAAATTTTATTTATAATTTAAACGCCGCCTCTTCATCCACCAACCAGATGACCTCGCCATCTGTTGGCCGAATCCTTTGGGCGGGTAATAGCAGTGGATGATATTCCCCATTCAAGATGTTGGCAAGTGTTTCTGCCTTACTTCGTCCAGCTGCGAGAAATACCACACAGCGCGCGGCATTAAACACGAGCGGAGTTAAGGATACACGCCCGGCAGGGCGGTCCTGATAATTTGCGATAACCGCGATCGCGGATGTCGTGACTTCCAGTTGTGAGCCAGGGAATAACGAGGCGGTATGTCCATCATCGCCAATTCCAAGCAAAACCAGATCAAAACGAGGCCAAGCGGAGGGAGATTTTGCGAATTTTTCCAATATTTTCGTGTAATCTATTGCGGCATCTTCGGGTCTTAATTCAGAGGCTATGCGGTGAATATTGCCTTCTGGCAAAGGTACATGATCTAATAAGGATTGCTTTGTTTGAAAATAATTGTTCCCTGGGTCAGTTATTGGCACACATCGCTCATCCCCCCAAAAAATATGCACTTTACTCCAATCAATTTGGCTGCGGGTTGGCGGTTGTGCGAGCAATTCATAAAGCGGCTTGGGCGTTCCTCCGCCGGATAGGGCTGTCAGGAAAAGTCCGCGTAAAGTGATTGCCTGAACGGCTAAATTAACAAATAGCTCCGCCGCGGCAATGCTCAACGCTTGAAGGTCTTTATAAATTTGTATTTTTGGATTCATGCAAAAAGTGTAACATAAATACATTCGCTCCACATAGTTTAAAAATTTTGGATGAGCGATTCGTTTTGCAAAGCGGAAGGATTTGATTTCTTGTTACAATTCAAAGATGAATAGACCGTACGCGCTCCCTTTATCGGAAATTCGCCGTGAACAAATTGTTGTAAACTCGCGGTTTATTGCCACACTCACGCCCGTGTTTAGCGTCGATGAAGCGCGTGCATTTATGACCCGTATCAGAAAAGAATTTGCGGATGCATCACATAATGTCCCCGTCTATATTATTGGCGGCGGAAATACGGTAATGGAATATTTTTCGGATGACGGCGAGCCTGCCGGTACTTCCGGAAAGCCCGCTTTAGCTGTTTTACGCGGCAGTGGATTTGGCGATGTCGCACTTGTCATCACACGCTACTTTGGCGGAACCCTGCTTGGCACAGGCGGATTGGTGAAAGCCTACACCGAGTCGGCGAGGATGGTTGTCAACGCGGCCGGGCGGGGAGAGCGGGTTGCTGTTCATGTGGCGTTGTTGGCAACACCCTATAATTTGTTGGAACGATTGCGATTGATCGTAACCCGCCGGCACGGAGAGGTGCTGGGCGAAGACTTTGGCGCTGAGGTCTCCTTGACTGTGAGATTGCCTGTGGATTCTTTTGAAGCATTCCAGAACGAAGTGCGCGATCTTTCTTCGGGGAGATTGGCGGCGGAAATCTTGGAGACGAAAGAAATGATCGTGCCTTTTTAAATCCCCCTCCTGGTAACGATTTGGCTAGTGAGGACTAAACTCAATACAAAGAGGTAATCCTTAAGGAATAAAGGTTATCGGTATTAATCCGCAGATTTACCCATTCGGGTACAATGTCGCCGATTATATGGATTTGAAATTTTTAAGAGAAAAATCTGCAAAAATCTGTGTCATCGGCGGATAAATGTCCCTGTATTCCTTATTACTGATAAAGGTTAATGTAAACAAGACCCTTCGCTAAGGAGATACAATAATTTTCATAAATATAATATCACCGAATGCGATTCCATCTGGATCGTATGCCTGCCAGGCGCTTTCGTAAGTTCCTTCAAGCGCAGGCGCAATGAATAGGATGTGTAATGTTACTTGAGTTCCTGCCCGAGCAGGATACATGATTTGGTCCTGTACTGCGCCAAGCGGATTACCGCCGACCCATTTTAGATGATAGGTAGAATTCCAATTACAGGTACCGTTATTATTTATCAGCCATTGCTTGTCAAGGCTTACTCCTGGTAAAACAGTGGTGTAGTCTTCAATGGTAATATCATCAATAAAATCCAAACTGTTAAAGCAAGGCCCGCTGAGGGTTGGTGTAATAGTTGGCGTTGATATGGCGGTGTATAAAGCTGGGATGGGCGTAGTAGTGGAAAGTATTTGGGTGGCGGCCGGTCGTGTAGGGGGGCGAAAGGGTGTGGGCGTGAGCAATGGCGCGCAGGCTGAGGCAAAGAAAAAAGCCGGCAAGATATTAATCAGGAATAAATGGTTTCGGATTCGGAACATACCCTATTAAACCATAAAGTCACAGAAATACTCACTGTGACTTTATGGTTTTTTTTATATAATATTAAACTATACTTCTTCTTCGACAGCGGCTCCAGTATCCATCGCATTGCCGCCTTCACCGCCAATGTCAAGCGGGAGCGCAATCTCACCACTTAGCGCTTTTTGGCGAATGATGCCTTCAATCTCATTCATCATATCAAGATTGCCGCGCAAGTAATCCTTGGCATTCTCGCGCCCCTGGCCGATACGAACATCGCCATATGAATAAAATGCGCCGCGTTTGGTGAGGACTTCGAACTTGGTTGCGAGATCCAGCACGTCGCCCGCCTTCGAGATGCCTTCGTTGAACATGATGTCAAACTCGGCCACACGGAAGGGAGGCGCCATTTTGTTTTTAACGACCTTGACGCGTGTGCGATTACCGATCACTTCTTCACCCACTTTAATGGATTGAATTCGACGCACATCCAGGCGAATGGATGCGTAAAATTTAAGGGCTTGCCCGCCTGTGGTGGTTTCAGGATTCCCGAACATGACCCCGATCTTCTGACGAAGTTGATTGGTGAAGATGACGCAGGTTTTAGTTTGATTGATCGCACCGGAAAGTTTACGCAGCGCTTGTGACATCAGGCGGGCTTGCATTCCCATAGTGGCATCGCCCATGTCGCCTTCAATTTCGGAGCGTGGGACGAGAGCGGCAACTGAGTCAATTACAACAACATCCACTGCGCCGGAGCGGACGAGGGTTTCTGCGATCTCGAGAGCTTGTTCGCCGGTATCGGGTTGAGAGACGAGCAGGTTTTCAATATCAACGCCAAGTTTTGCCGCATAGGCTGGGTCAAGCGCGTGTTCCATGTCGATGAATGCCGCTGTGCCGCCCATCTTCTGCGCTTCTGCAACGATATGTTGGCAAAGTGTGGTTTTACCTGAAGACTCAGGTCCATATATTTCAATTACACGTCCGCGTGGGATACCGCCGACACCGAGGGCAATATCAAGCGATAGGGAGCCGGTTGGGATTACTTCGGTGACCATTGCGTGCGCTTCGCCCAGACGCATGATCGAGCCATCACCGTAGCGTTTTAATATATCCCCAACCGCTTTTTCGAGTACGGCGCGTTTGGCATTCTCCAGATTTTGAGTTTTTTCAGGCGATTCAGTGCGGGCGGATGATTTTCGTGCCATGTTTTATTCTCCAATACAAATGTAATAAGTTGAATGTGTGTTTCGAGAGTATAGCACAGATGTTCAGTAAGTCAAGTATTTATCGTCAAGGAAGTGATAGAGAATCTGAAGGTAATTGAGGCAAAAAATCAGGGGAAGGCGCAGAAGGGCGGTTAGTTCCGAAGCCGCTTGCGCCCTCAAAGG
>JANODZ010000488.1:0-8374 GCA_031412935.1 Anaerolineales bacterium | reverse complement strand
CCGGCGTCAAGTGCCAGCGGGGCATGTAGCGGAATTGATGAGTCAACCGGGCGCAGGTAATACGTAATCGCCATCTCCTGTTGTTTTTTGTCGAGTAAATAATCCTTGAAAATTTCCGCGCCTTCTTTTTGTTCTTCACTTACCCAGTCTGCATTGAGAACACAATATGGTTGTTCGCTCCAAAAAGTTCCTTTGGCAGGGAAAATGAAAACCAGCGGATAGCGCATGGTTGCCGAAAACTCGGCATTGGTTTTGAGCGTTTCAGCCTCACTGGTTGTAATGGCATGCAGATATTCCGGTCCGCGTTGCGCGAGAATCTGCATCAACGGGCGGCTTTGCAAACCGTAATGAAATGTATTTTGTTCAACACCAGCAAAAGCTTTAACAACGGTATCAGAATAAACCTCGTCGGCTGTAAGCCCTTCAGTTTTACCGAGTGTGGAATAGGCCAGGGTTGTTAAGCTGAGCAAGCCGACGTTTGAATAATCTGGATGGGTGTGCCCGAATTTAAATTGACCCCATTCAGGATGACCAAGTGTTTCCCAACCTTTTGGATCTGCAGAAAGTTTTACGATGTCGTCCCATGCGATTGGTTGATCTGGCCAGCCGAGTGCCTCAGCCATCGGCCGCCACATGGCAAATCCAATCGGCGCGTAAATGGTTTGCGTGCAGGCATCGGGAATAATCAAAGCGCCATTGCGATCACGCCAAACGCGATTGGCTTCATCGATCCAGGATTGATCTCCGGGACTCCACACGACCGGGGTGCTGCTTCCATCTAAAATGGCTTTCTGAGAACCACCGGAGGTGACATGCTTAACTGTTATAAAAATAACTTCACCAGAAGCAATCGTTTGTTGTTCTGCGTTGAATTGGGCCACGACTGCATTCATCCAATCCTCTTTGGTGTTGGAGGACGAAATATCAATCACGATTGAATTTTCAGGCGCCGCTTCTGTTGCATTTGCGGCGGGTGTAGCTTCTTCGCTGAGAAATCTTTGAGAAATACCTGGGTAGAGCAATGCCGCGCCGATAAAACACCCAAACACAAGTACTGCGATGATCACAACAATTACATTTCCAGATACTTTTGGTTTTTCAGAATATTCCATTGAATGCCTCCAAATTAATACACTTTTTATAAACTGCTATCTAATTGTTAAACGATATCTACAACCAGGCGGAATCCCAAATAAGGATAAAAATATCCGCAGGGATACGGCCTGCGATAGGATGTGCGTGATCCAAATGCGGTATCGTAAAATGATCCGCCACGAGCCACGCGCAAAGTACCCGGCGGCACAATTTCCTGCCCAATCGGGATATACGTGGAAGACGTCCATTCCTGTGCATTTCCACACATTTCCATAATGCCAAATGGACTTACATCGTTTGTATATTTGCCTGCGTCAGATAATTCCATCACTTCATCCGTGGCGATATTTGCAAACTTCTCCTGAAGAATTTCACCCCAGGGGAACGGTCTGCCGTCTGTGCCGCGAGCCGCGTATTCCCACTCCACTTCAGAAGGCAGGCGGATGATTTTGTTTTTTATATTTCCAAGCCACTTGCAATACGCCTCTGCTTCGTAAACATTGACTCCGGTTATTGGACGGTACGGTTTTCTTACTTGTGCTTCCCAGCCATCAGGAAGTGAACGATCTTCACGTCCCCATCCATCTGAATGTCCGTGCAGCCATGCAGCGCCTTCCTTGCTCCACCATTGTTCATCTTTGAATGCTTTGCTGTCGATAAATATTTTATATTGATCCACCGTGACAGGGATATGCGCCATTTGAAAATCAGAGGTTTGCATTAAGCGCGGCGGGTCTTCACGAGGATGAAAACGACTCCCCATACGAAACACACCTGCGCGAACGTGCTTTACCAATCCGATTGAAGCTTTGGCAGAGTAATCAGCGCTCATTCAATTTCCACAGCCATCGCAACCGCTTCACCGCCGCCCAAACATAATGAAGCGATTCCTTTTTTCAGTCCGCGATCCTTCAAGGCATGGATTAACGTCGTCAACACGCGTGCGCCGCTCGCGCCAAGTGGGTGACCCAATGCAATCGCTCCACCATTGACATTAACTTTGTTCCAATCCCAGCCATCATTTGCAAGTGCGTATCCATCTGCTAATACTTGCGCGGCGAAGGCTTCGTTAAGTTCAAAGAGGTCAACATCACCGAGCTTCCAATTAATTTTCTTTAATAATTTGGGAATTGCATAAGCAGGCGCCGCAAAGAGGAATTTGGGTTCCAAAGCAGTTTGCGCGTAGCCAATTATTTGTGCGATGGGTTTGAGTTTATTTTTTTCCGCATATGAACGTGATGAGATCACAATCGCCGCAGCGCCATCGTTCATGGAGGAGGAGTTGCCGGGGGTTACTCTGCCGTCGGCTTTGAAGGCGGGTTTTAGTTTCGCAAGCGACTCTAGAGATGCGTCTTTACGCGGACCTTCGTCTTTGTCAAAAACAGATACCTCTCCTTTTCGTCCAGGAATTTGGACAGGGGCAATTTCCAGATTGAACCGTCCCGCATCTTGAGCCTGCACAGCTTTCTCGTGCGAGCGAAGCGCAAATTCATCCATCGCTGCGCGAGTCACTTCATATTCATCCGCGATAAATTCCGCGGCGCTGCCCATCGCCCAATTTTCAAACGGATCCCACAAGCCGTCGTTTAATAAAGCATCGGTCAGTGTTTGATTTCCAAATTTTAGTTCGCCGCTCCGCCCGTTGACGAGATAAGGTGCGCGGCTCATCGACTCCATGCCGCCTGCCACGAATAAATCGGCATCGCCAGCGCGGATGGCTTGCGCCGACATCATGGCCGCCTTTAGGCCTGATCCGCAAACTTTGTTAACAGCCGTTGCGCTGACAGTTACGGGCAGACCCGCGAAGATCGCGGCCTGGCGCGCAGGAGCCTGTCCATTACCCGCTTGAACAACATTGCCCATCAACACTTCTTCAATATCATTCGGATCAATGCCCGCGCGTTCCACTGCGGCTTTGATTGCCACTGCGCCAAGTTTTGTGGCAGGGATGATGCTCAACCCGCCTTGAAATTTTCCTACGGCTGTGCGCGCCGCACTTAAGATGACCGCTTCATTTTTATTACTCATACGTTTCTCCCGAAGGTGATGCTGATATTATAAAGCCTGTGGTGTTAACTGGAGCGCGGATTTTAATCCGCTTTATTAAGCAAGATGCGGACATCTTTTAGCATTTTTAGCAAAATGCGGAAATCTTTCACCAAATTTAGCAAGATGCGGACTAAAGTCCGCGTTCCTAAATTGGTGAGGTAAAATTTTGCTTATGAATGAACAGAATTCTCTCTACGACCTGATCGGCGGTGAAACGAATTTGTATGAATAAAGCGCTTGATGACAGCGGCTTCCTTCCCAGTGTAGTGGAACATCTTAAGACTCGTTTTAGCGAGATGGCGAATTTCTTGCAGAACAAGGTTGAAGATCATTAAGCACTAAGGGCACATTGAAAAAAAGGATATACAAAACAATAATATTAATTTTTCTGATCGGCGCTGTTCACAAGACAGTCGCTGCTTTCATTCCCCAATATTCTTTAACGCCTCGCGCCGGCTGAGTGGATGTAATCCTTTTGTGGCGTTCACGAACTTCTTTACCGGGGCAGGGTTGGTATGAGCGTATTGACGTAATGCCCAGCCGATGGCTTTGTTGATGAAGAATTCATGCGAGCCTAAATTTTCGCGGATGATCTCGCAAAGCAAATCAAAATCTGTTTCTTTTTTATAGCCAAGCTGAAATAGTAAAGTTGTGCGGCGCAGCCAGAAGTTTTCGGATTTGCGCCATTTCTTGAGATATTTTTCCTTCACTTTGGGAAAACGCTTGAAGTGAGTCCCAACCGCGTGGCCGGCTAATGAATCCACGGTATCCCACCAGGATTTGGTGATGAGCAGAAATTCTATCGTTGTAATGAACTCAGCCTCATAATTCTTTTCGAGTTTGCCCATCAGGATCATTGACGCGTACTGAAATTCACGCTGGGGCAGCGACCATAGTTCGCGTGCAATTTTATCAAGTTGAGCCACGGATGGAAGTCCATTTTCCTTTATGAACTCTTTTATCAGCGCTGCACTTTGCGGCGCTTTGATTCCGAGGTATTCGAACTGGTCGCGCATGTAGCGTTTCATCGCCCCGGCTTGCGCGGGGTCGGCGTTTTGTTTAAACAAAGTCTTTAGTGTTAATGTATATGTTTGCATGGTCGTCAAAGGTGACTGTCACCTTGTAAAATTACTGCGCACCCGCTGGAGGATAATAGCGTAACTTCCACGTGCCTTCGCCTTCGTTGGACACGATAGAAAATGGGGATGCAATGAATATCCAGGTGTGGCCGGGTTTTAGCGCAGCGGGGCTGCCGTCTGGATTTAAAAATTGGATTGGTCTGCGTTGACCGGTTTTTTGTTCGTATTCCCCCGACTTCGTGCTCCATTTGATATTATATTTCATGCCGTCGCGAAACAGGATCGCATTCTCCAGTTCTCCCTGTTCGAGATGAATATCCAAATTGGTGGGGCTGATCACATCAACATTCGCGTACATGATAATAATATTTTCAAAATGAAGTTGGCGTCCGGTCAGGCGATCCTTTTCGGCGTGTAGTTCGCCCGCTGATTTGATATCCGCGTTATCTACAAATCTCAGCCATGCGCCATATAAGGCATCATAGGTCCAGCCCGATTGATTGAGCAAAGCCACATAAACGTCCACCTGTTTTGCGGGTTCCCCATCCGCGGGAACTGCCTCGGTAAAAAGATTTCCCGCATAATCAAATCCCCCTTTGGTATGCCGCCTATTATCATCTGCGATCGCTTTCATTCTTTCCAAAGGCAGCATCGAACCGCCGCCTCCATCTTCATGCGCCACCATGGAACATTTGGGAATTTTCGCCAATACTTCCGGCGATGCAAATGCGTAAATTAAACATGAGCTATCAAAAAATCCCGCTATGTCTGCATATAGCAAACGTCCCGAGCGGACAGGTCCAACTTCAGCGATGGGCATTTTGGTGGATTCGTCTGGGGTGGGGATTAATTTCTCGGACGGAATCAAGCCTGCGTCCAGATAAAGATACGTGGAATTTACATCCGCATCAGCCTGCCCTGATAACGGGTCGGCGTCGCTGTCGCTATTTTCATCCCCCTCGTTTTGAGTTGTGAATTTCAACCATTCAGGTAAAATGAATTCAACCTTGTACTTCCCGGCTTCAATACTGAATCCATAAAAGCCGTTTGTATCTGTGGTAGTTGATTCGATCAGTTGATTTGTTTTATCATAAAGATTAACGCAAATGCCGCCCACGCCCGGCTCAAAAGATTCCAGCCGTCCATTTTTATTATGATCAAGCCATACTTGATTGCCAAGAATGGTTGATGTTTGAATAAATACATCTTTGCGGATTTCGCAATCGCCGCTGATGGGAATCTCGGGCTGGGGAAAATCGCCGTGAAAGACAGATAGAAATCTTGTAGCGCCTTCGGTAATGTAAAACTCGAAAACCCATGGCGCGAAAGATAACCCGGCCTGCGGACGCGCAGTTGCCGGAAAATGTGAAACTGATATTAATAACGCGGGGAACTGAAGCAGGTTTGGGTCTTGCATGAGCTGCCCACTTAAAGGATTGTATGCGTAAGGGAAATCAGCTCTGCCTGGTCCAAATGAGACCGGCGCAGAAATGGATTGCGGTGTTGGGGTTGAGGTGGGGGAGAGCGTTTGCGCAGGAGTTTCGATTGCCGCGACAGGTTGCTTTGCTTCGTCCTTTGGCGCTTTATCCGATGCGCCCCAAGCTAGAAATATTATTATGGCAATGCCCGATACGAGCAGGAATTTTGTAAATTGCTTTTTTATCATATTTCCAAATATCTCCAAAGATTGTAAACTAAAATATTAAAGACCTCTTGCATAAGTATTTGTAGGGCGGGTTTTCAACCCGCCCAAACTCATATCATCAAAAATTGTCAGGCTGCAAGCCTGACCTACTTTGGTACTTTGGACTTTAACAAGAGGTCCAAAGTAAATCTTGTAGCACTTGCGTCTGGCGGAAGGATTACTTTAACGGAAGGAATCTGATGGGTTGCAGATTAAAAATATATTGTTTTATTTGAAGGCGTATTTTTGTGATTTCTATCAGCTACAAAAATCCCTTATGCAAACGATGATAAGTATCTTCCAAAGACTCGGGTAGTACGCGCGTCTCTCCCAATGTGGTCATAAAGTTCGTATCCCCGGCCCAGCGCGGTACAATATGAATATGAACATGATCCGCCACGCCCGCGCCGGCCGCTTGACCGATATTGATTCCAACGTTGAAAGATTCTGTTTTGTAAATTTTTCGTAGTACAGTCGTACAGCGCGAAGTGAGTTCCATCATTTCGGAGCGGGTTTCTGCGGCAAGATCTTCAAGATTTGAACCATGCTTAAATGGGATGACCATCAAATGTCCGCTGGTGTATGGGTAGCGGTTGAGGATCACGTAGGAGTTTTTCCCGCGGAATACAATCAGATTCGCGGCGCTATCCGCTTCGGCTTGAACGATACAAAATACACAGCCATCCACTTTTTCTTGTTTATTAATATAAGGCATTCGCCAGGGTGACCAGAGATGGTTCATGAGGTAGTTGAATTTTAGCAGAGAATCGGTGTGACGACTTATAATATTGCTTCTCTACACATTTCAGAATCGAGAAGTTGATGATCGCGCACCCGCTGCAGGTGCAGGGATCAGCGAAAATCAGCATATTCACCTTCCAAAATGGTTTGTAGGGCTGAAAAATTTTGCCTAAAAATTAAATAAGTGAGAATAAAATTATGCGTCAGGTTAACAGGCAATTAATAAAAACAGCCGGAATAATATTTACACTGGTATTCCTTGGGAGTATATTTTATTTTCGCGCTGTCCGTGAATATGAACGTCAAAAAGGCGGATTTACAAATTTTTTTGTTTTCTGGATTTCAGGGAATATTATTTCCAATGGCGGGAATCCATATAATCCTGAAGCCTGGAGCGAGGGGCATCGGTTGAATGGGTTCGCTGAACCAGCCGAATCAATTTTTCTCTACCCCCTGCCGCTGGCAGTGTTTATGGCGCCGTTGGGTTTAATACCCTTTGCTCAGGCGTCCGTGGTTTGGAAGATCCTGTCGCAGGTGTTGATTGGCATTACCGTATTTTTATTATTGAGTTATTGGCAGACCCCATCACATCGGCGGTTGTTTATTCCGCTGGTGTTTTGTTTTCTATATTATGGCCCGGTATTATTAACCATGCGGACTGGGTCAATGGGTTCTCTGACCCTTTTTATCATCGTTGCCTCGATATACTTAATCCAAAAAGAAAAGTCTTTTATTGCTGGTTTGCTTTTGGCTTTTACAATGTTCAAACCGCCGCAAGGATTGGTAATTTTACTGCTGATAGGGATTTGGTCCCTTGCACGCGGTGATTGGAAAATAATTCAGGGGATCTTATTGGGTGGGGTTATTTTGTGGATAGTCGGCGCAGCGATTGATTTGAACTGGGTCGGAAAATTCCTGCACAGTAGCGGGGCGGCATTTGACCGCAGGCTGGGTTTTCAATCCAATGTGTGGAGTTTTTCCCATCTCGTTTGCAGGAAGGATACAGTCTGCGGCTATATCCTCGGTGGCGCGTGTTCTTTGATTTTAGTCGGGTTGAGCGCTTTCTATTTATGGAGAAAACAATCCCAATTGACAGCCTGGGATGCTATGAATTTAATGATTCCCATTGGTTTTGTTTCAACTGTTTATCTTTGGTCGTATGATCAGATCCTATATATAATTCCCATCGTTTGGATCCTGGGCACGCTGGTTCAAAAAACCAGAAAATATATATATGCATTTATATTTTTGATCATTATCTTATCTTATGCCTTCTTCGCGCTTGTAAAATTAAGTGAATTAGCGCATGATTTATGGAGTTTGGGAAATACTTTGATCGTCTTGATCGCGTTGTTTATTACCGTTAATCTTAAACAGAAAGCATAATTATTTACAATATTCCGTCTTTTGGCAAAGAGCATTGATTTCTTCAGGAGATATGTGGTAAACCAGATACGTGTAAGCGATGGTGTCATCGGGTTCAAAGTTTTCGCGGAGCCAGGCGTACCTTTCTGGCCTTCCCAATACACCAACGAGTTCGTTTACACTTGCAATGATCAGTCCCGAAGTTGGCTGTACAGGATTTTGAATTGCATCGGGATTTGAAGCAAGATACTCCTGAAGTAAACCTTCGCTTTGACCCCAATCCAGGTTTGAATCCGCTAGAATTTTATAAGCCTGCCTGCGGTCTGTCAGGAATTCATTGAAATACGGAATAAAGTGCGGG
>JANODZ010000487.1:0-5624 GCA_031412935.1 Anaerolineales bacterium | reverse complement strand
CGCACATTCGACAAACTCTGGACCCGCTTCGAAGGCTTTATTAATCGCTTCACAACATCAGACTTCAATCCGTTCTATCATCTTGGCACACTCACGATTTATATGCTCCTCGTGCTAATTGCTACAGGTGCATATCTCACGCTTATCTATCGCCCAGGTTTGGATGTTGCTTATGCCACTGTTGAAAAAATAAGTTCCAATTGGTTTGGCTCACTTGTTCGCAGCATGCATCGTTACGCGTCCGATGGCATGATCGTGCTTATTATTTTACATTTTCTCAAGATGATGTTCAGTGATCGGTATTGGGGTCCGCGCTGGCTCGCATGGACCAGCGGCTGGATCATGCTCGCCGCCACATGGGTCACAGGCACCATGGGCTATTGGCTGATCTGGGACCGCCGCGCGCAATGGATGACCGAATACATGATGAATACCATTGCGGGTTCAGAAGGCCTCACCTATGTTTCGCCCACACTCGCATCCACGACCTTTTCAAATTTCGTCATTATTCTTTTCCTGCATGTTTTCATTCCGTTGATCGGTTTCCTCGGAATTTATATTCATGTGCTGCGTCTCTCGCGCGCAAAATGGTGGGCACCGCGTTGGGTTGCAGTTCAAGCCACCATCGGCTTGATCGTGCTTTCCCTCATCAAACCCGCCATCTCCGCTCTGCCCGCTGACCTCAGCACAATGGTTACTTCCACACCCATGGATGCATACTATCTCGGCTTCCTGCCCTTGATCGATCAAATGGGAAATTGGATTTTCTGGATCCTGGCGATATTTCTCGGCGGAGGCATTTTCCTGCTCCCCTGGCTCGCCTCGGGTCGTGACCTTGGGCCTGCTCGTGTTACCGATTCAAAGTGTACTGGCTGTGTGCTCTGCTATGCAGAATGTCCGTATGACGCGATCCGCATGGTCGCCCGCACAGACGACTCTGGTTATCAAAAATTAGCCATCATCAACAATACGCAATGTACTGGTTGTGGAATTTGCGTCGGCGCATGCCCAACCGACGCAATCGATCTGAAAGGCGGTTACAACGGCGAACAAATCTTCTCTGCAGTCGTGGGCGCGCTCAAACGCGAAAAGAAAAACGGCAATCCTGTCACCATCCTATTCGCCAGTCAACGTGACGAAGCGTTGACTGGTCTGCCCAAAGAACTCTTGGAAAATAAAAACGGTTCCCCCGTTTCTGTTTCCACTCGTGGCGCAGCGCGTGTTGTCACAGCAATTTTACCGTCCGTCAGCTCGGTCAACATTGAATGGATCAAATCTTTGCATCATGAAGGCGCACGTGATATTGTCCTGCTCTCTAATCCTTTTGATGACAACTTATATCGTGA
Organism: Anaerolineales bacterium; assembly: GCA_031412935.1. Taxonomy (GTDB): domain Bacteria; phylum Chloroflexota; class Anaerolineae; order Anaerolineales; family Villigracilaceae; genus Villigracilis. Next base: position 4,278 of record JANODZ010000487.1, on the reverse strand, counting down.
AGACGCACTCTGGATCTCCAATCGGTTACGCCTGCGCCCGGCCCTGCTGACTTCTGATATCCACTGGCTGGAAACCACACCGGGGCGATTCAAAAGCAGTCACATTTTTTCTTGACGACTTAAATCGAGAGGAATTTCAAACCAACAAGAAGCCGCCTGTTTTGCCTGAATTAAAAGATCGAAATCAGCGCACTCCTTCCTTTTTGGCTTCGCTGGTCAGTATTATTATCCTGACCCTGCTTTTTGCCACAGCCATTCCGCTTGATGTTCCTTCATCCATGGCTGCGTCAAACGAAAGCGCAATTCGAATCGCGCTGGACGCCAAGGGAAAATTAGCGCACGCAAACATCCCCGAAGGGGTGATCCTGCCCCCCGGCGCAGATGCAGAGAAGATCTTCGGCGGCGAACACTTCCCCATCTCCATTCGCCTGATCGTGGACGGCAAAGTTATTCTTGAAAAAACCTACAAGCCTTCAGGGTTAATCGGTAATGGCCGCATTGCCGACATTGAATTTTTACCAATTTCATCAGGCAAACATCAAGTGGAAATCATGATCATGGATGACGACCAGAATTTCAGCACGGCCTTCTCAGGAGAGGTTACATTTGAAAAGACACAGGTTGTATTATTCTATTATGAAGAAAGTTCGAATACTTTTAATATAAAGTAGCTACTCATAAATCACTAAACAGCAACCATACCGTTTAAATAAATTAACCTCCCACAGATAAATCATTTCTATGGGAGGTTAATTTATTATATGTATTACTTCAAAGAACACACATTTGTATTATCGTTCCATTTACAAGCATAGGAATTACGAATACAGGTAGCTTCAGATTGAATACGCGAACACACATCCACTGGCTGACTGCACTTGAGGGTGGTTACATCCAATGTTACACAGCCCGGGCCGGCGAGCTTAACTGCGCCGGGCGAACAGGCTCCGAGGTCGGTATTGAATGTGGAGCCGGGCGAACAGCCCGGGTAGGTTCCACCGCTTACCGCCTGACAACATTGGAACGTCTCACTATATACAAATCCAGCGGCGCATCCTGAATAAGATTGGGCGGCAAGAATGGGGTTATCAATCCCATAAGGTGCTTCAAACATCCCGTTTGGAGGAACGCACACTTCAGCAAGACTATCAAAATATAAACCGCTGGGACATGACCCATTTGCATTGGTATCGATCACACATGATTGCTGAGCGCCTCTATCCATCAACTTATAACCGACAGGACAGCCCGCCACGCCAACCTGACCCAGAATCGGCGTGTAATTACACGCGTTGGCTGCTGGGTTGAGTGTGTAGCCTGATTCACATGTAGAAAGCGCGCCTGTTACATCCGGTGAATTGCTGCAAGTTGGGTTACAGACGGTGATTTCATTCGTGGCTTCCTGTATGGGTGGGCCGACACAAGTTAGAATGCGCTGGCTATCTACAACAGCTTCCACACACTTTAATCCTTTTGCGACGTCGTAAATTGAACCCGAGGGAATTTTCACGGTAGCCAAACTTGTCCCCGCTGCACAATATTGACCGCCAACCGATGCATCGGGTAATTCACATCCATTCGACACGATTACTCCAGATGGAATAAATGCTTGTAGCTGACAATATGGCGCAAAAAGTTTAGGTTGAGGAACTGCACAACGAAAACCAATATCGCGGCTGTGATACACCTGCGCTGCGTGATGGCGGACTGAAGAATTTACAAACTCGGGATCCGTTTCAAACGAACTGCCGCGAATCACACGGCTATCTCCACTTTCAGGGCCGGTCGGATTGACCGTGGGCGCATCCTTATAATAGGCTTCCCCGTACCAATCGCTGACCCATTCAAAGACATTGCCCGCCATGTCATACAATCCATAAGGGCTTAGCCCTATGGAAAAGGTATCCACCTCAGAGGTACGGCCTGAACAATATCCATAATTAAGAAGGTCACACGCTGGCTCATCATTTCCCCATGGATAACTATTTCCAGACAATCCACGCGCAGCTTTTTCCCATTGCGCCTCTGTTGGCAATTGACCCTGAGACCATCCACAATAGGCTTGCGCCTGATCCCACATTACACCCACTACTGGATGATTGGCGTATTGCGGGTTGCTATACACAGGCCCGCCTAACTCATCCTTTGGAGGAGTACAAGAACCGACAGCCACGCACTGCGCAAACATGCGATTGGTTACTTTTGTTTGATAGATCCAAAACCCATCCAAAGTTACCTTATGAATAGGCGCGTCAAAACCACCATCGCCCATTAAAAATTCCCCGGGCGGCACGTAAATAAGCGTACTCCCATCTATCCATTCCATTGTTTCGCCGCTTTGTGGACCCGCCAGCGCAATGGGCGCTAAAATTTGAGTTGCTGTTGGCTCCACAATGAGAACTTCAGTTGGAGGCGGTGGTGTAGCTGTTACCACAATCACTATTGGCGTTGGGCCCGCGCCACAAGCCGACAATATAAAAGTAAAGATCAAGGTGTATACAAGTACCAGGTAACGAAATGTATGCTGTGGATCACAAACGGTTTTCATTTAATCTCCTTTTCCCGCGCAGCACGCGAGACGTCCATTATTATAATGCAGTGGAAAAATTTATTTTGCACGCTTTATCTCATCCAGCGCCAGCGGATTCACGAGCGATGACGTGTCTCCCATGTCCAAACCCAAATATGCCGAACGAATCAAGCGCCGCATCACCTTTGCATTGCGAGTCTTCGGCAGATCAGAAACAAACAGGATGGCTTTCGGCGCAAGCGCCTTGCCCATTTCAGCCACCACCATCTTTTTTAATTCCTGACGAAGACCATCGGTCGGACTTAACCCGGGCCGCGGCACCGCGAAAAGAATCAGTTCGCTCCCTTTGACATCGTGCGGCACCCCGATCGCGGCCGCCTCCATAATTGATTCATGCCTGACGAGAATCGATTCGACCTCCGCGGGTCCCAACCTCTTGCCTGCGATCTTAATCGTATCATCTGAGCGTCCAAGAATGTACCAAAGACCATCGTTATCAATCGCGGCAAAATCACCGTGCACCCAAACATTTTCCCAGCGCGACCAATATGTATCTATGTAGCGTTGGTTATCGTTCCAAAACCCTCTCGTCATGCCGATCCACGGCTTTTTGATCACCAACTCACCCACTGTGTTACGAATGGATTCACCATTTTCATCGACCACATCCGCATCCATACCCGGGCAGGCTGCAGAAAATGCGCATGGCTTCAACGGCAAAAGCGGATTCCCCATCATAATTCCGCCTGAAATTTCCGTGCCCCCGGAATAATTTATGATCGGCCGTTTGCCTTGACCCACTTTTTCAAACAGCCACATCCAGGGACCGGGATTCCATGGCTCACCTGTGGATGCAAAACATTTAAGCGAGGAGAGATCATGCTTCTTAAAATGTTCATCACCCTGCGGAATCAAGGAACGGATCAAGGTCGGCGAAACTCCCAATTGATTGATCTTGTGTTTTTCAACCAGGTCCCACAATCGATCTGGCGCGGGGAAATCAGGCGCACCGTCATAAATAAACATTGTCGCCCCAAGTAAAAGGCTGCCAAAAACCTGCCACGGACCCATCATCCAGCCCATATCGGTCATCCAATAGATGACATCTGGGTAGCGCAAATTGGCAATTTTCGACACGGATGCGCCGTGAACATCCGTCCCAAACGCCATATCCTGCGCGGCCTTGACAGGGAATCCGCAATGCGTATGAACAGCGCCCTTTGGCTTGCCGCTTGTACCTGAAGTATGGATAATCATCAACGGGTCTTCCGCATTTGTCCGTTCGGTTTCGCATTCATCCGATTGGGAATTTATTAACTCATGCCACCAAAAATCTCTTCCCATCTTCATAATCACATCTTGACCGCTTCTCTTCAAAACGACCATATGCTTTAACGAAGCCACTTGTTCCGCCGCCTCATCCGCAATGGATTTCATCTCTACCGCCTTGCCGCGCCGAAAGGCTCCATCTGCTGCGAAGAGGGCTTTTGCATCTGCATCTTGCAAACGAGAGACGATCGCTCCGGCGCCATATCCAGAGAACAAGGGCAGAATAATGCCGCCGATCTTTGCGATCGCCAGCAAAGCAATTACGATCTCAGGGGTCATCGGAATGAAGATCCCGATTGCATCGCCCTTGCCCAATCCAAGCGACCGCAGCGCATTCGCAGTTTTATTTACCTCTTTATATAATTCTTCATAAGTCAACGACTTTGTTTGACCCTCCTCGCCCTCCCAACTTACAGCAA